>NZ_SNUK01000006.1 GCF_012027495.1 Thermococcus sp. JdF3
TGGGAAACTGGGGCTAATCCCCCATAGGCCTGAGGTACTGGAAGGTCCTCAGGCCGAAAGGGGCTCTGCCCGCCCGAGGATGGGCCGGCGGCCGATTAGGTAGTTGGTGGGGTAACGGCCCACCAAGCCGAAGATCGGTACGGGCCATGAGAGTGGGAGCCCGGAGATGGACACTGAGACACGGGTCCAGGCCCTACGGGGCGCAGCAGGCGCGAAACCTCCGCAATGCGGGCAACCGCGACGGGGGGACCCCCAGTGCCGTGGCATCGCCACGGCTTTTCCGGAGTGTAAAGAGCTCCGGGAATAAGGGCTGGGCAAGGCCGGTGGCAGCCGCCGCGGTAATACCGGCGGCCCGAGTGGTGGCCGCTATTATTGGGCCTAAAGCGTCCGTAGCCGGGCCCGTAAGTCCCTGGCGAAATCCCACGGCTCAACCGTGGGGCTTGCTGGGGATACTGCGGGCCTTGGGACCGGGAGAGGCGGAGGGTACTCCTGGGGTAGGGGTGAAATCCTATAATCCCAGGAGGACCGCCAGTGGCGAAGGCGCTCCGCTGGAACGGGTCCGACGGTGAGGGACGAAGGCCAGGGGAGCGAACCGGATTAGATACCCGGGTAGTCCTGGCTGTAAAGGATGCGGGCTAGGTGTCGGGCGAGCTTCGTGCTCGCCCGGTGCCGAAGGGAAGCCGTTAAGCCCGCCGCCTGGGGAGTACGGCCGCAAGGCTGAAACTTAAAGGAATTGGCGGGGGAGCACTACAAGGGGTGGAGCGTGCGGTTTAATTGGATTCAACGCCGGGAACCTCACCGGGGGCGACGGCAGGATGAAGGCCAGGCTGAAGGTCTTGCCGGACACGCCGAGAGGAGGTGCATGGCCGCCGTCAGCTCGTACCGTGAGGCGTCCACTTAAGTGTGGTAACGAGCGAGACCCGCGCCCCCAGTTGCCAGTCCTCCCCGCTGGGGAGGAGGCACTCTGGGGGGACCGCCGGCGATAAGCCGGAGGAAGGAGCGGGCGACGGTAGGTCAGTATGCCCCGAAACCCCCGGGCTACACGCGCGCTACAATGAGCGGGACAATGGGATCCGACCCCGAAAGGGGAAGGTAATCCCCTAAACCCGCTCCCAGTTCGGATCGCGGGCTGCAACTCGCCCGCGTGAAGCTGGAATCCCTAGTACCCGCGTGTCATCATCGCGCGGCGAATACGTCCCTGCTCCTTGCACACACCGCCCGTCACTCCACCCGAGCGGGGTCTGGATGAGGCCTGGTCTCCCTTCGGGGAGGCCGGGTCGAGTCTGGGCTCCGTGAGGGGGGAGAAGTCGTAACAAGGTAGCCGTAGGGGAACCTACGGCTCGATCACCTCCTATCGCCGGAAAATCCGTCCGGGGGGTTTAAGAGGTGTTGGGCCTGCCTTCCGTGGGCCGGTAGCTCAGCCTGGGAGAGCGTCGGCTTTGCAAGCCGAAGGCCCCGGGTTCGAATCCCGGCCGGTCCACCACGAAGAGATGCACATCCCGAGCCCGGCTCGGGGTGGAAGGGTCCGAGATCCCGAACAGGGATCACGATGAGGACCGTGCACAGGCCGATTGACCCAAAAAATGCCCAGCCCCCTGAGTAGGGGGCAGAAAACTTAAGCCGTCTGGTGGATGGCTCGGCTCGGGGCGCCGACGAAGGGCGTGGCAAGCTGCGATAAGCCCCGGCGAGGCGCAGGCAGCCGTCGAACCGGGGATGCCCGAATGGGACCTCCCGCGGCTCTTGCTGCACTCCCAGTCGGGAGGGGGAACGCGGGGAATTGAAACATCTTAGTACCCGCAGGAAAAGAAAGCAAAAGCGATGCCGTTAGTAGGGGCGACCGAAAGCGGCACAGGGCAAACTGAACCCTTCGGGGAAACCCGGAGGGGATGTGGTGTAGTAGGGCCCCCGAAAGACCCTCCCGGGTGAAGCCGAAGTCCGCTGGAACGCGGCGCCGTAGAGGGTGAAAGCCCCGTAGGCGCAAGCCCGGTGGGTCTTGGGGTGTCCCTGAGTACCGTCGGTCGGATATCCGGCGGGAAGCTGGGAGGCATCGGCTCCCAACCCTAAATACGTCCCGAGACCGATAGCGAACTAGTACCGTGAGGGAAAGCTGAAAAGCACCCCTGGCAGGGGGTGAAAAGAGCCTGAAACCAGGCGGCGATAGGTGGGTGCGGCCCAGAAGGGCTGACCCTCCCCGAAGGAAACACGGGCGACCGTGGAGTACGAGGGGAGGCGACCAGGGTTGCACCGTCCGTCTTGGATCACGGGGCAGGGAGTTCATCCGAGCGGCGAGGTTAAGGGGGTCAACCCCGAAGCCGCAGGGAAACCGACAGGTCCGCAGCCCGTAAGGGTGAGGGACGGGGTGTGAAAGCGCCCGGAGTCGCTCGGATGAGACCCGAAGCCGGTCGATCTAGCCCGGGGCAGGGTGAAGTCCCTCAACAGAGGGATGGAGGCCCGCTAGGGATGCTGACGTGCAATTCGCTCCCGTGACCTCGGGCTAGGGGTGAAAGGCCAATCGAGGCCGGCGATAGCTGGTTCCCGCCGAATTATCCCTCAGGATAGCCCGGCCGGAGGTAGGTGGTGGGGTAGAGCACTGATTGGGGGTTTAGGGGGAGAAATCCCCCGGCTCCCTGTCAAACTCCGAACCCACTGCCGCCGTAGATGGCCGGAGTAGGGTGGCGGTGTAAGCCGTCAACCGAGAGGGGAACAACCCAGACCGGGGTTAAGGCCCCTAAATGCCGGCTAAGTGTTACTCCAAAGGGTGTCCCTGGCCTTAGACAGCGGGGAGGTAGGCTTAGAAGCAGCCATCCTTTAAAGAGTGCGTAACAGCTCACCCGTCGAGGTCAGGGGCCCCGAAAATGGACGGGGCTAAAGCCGGCTGCCGAGACCCCGGCGCACGGACCGATTGGTCCGTGATCGGGTAGGCGGGCGTGCCGGTGGGGTGGAAGCTGGGCCGTAAGGTCCAGTGGACCCGTCGGTATTGTGGATCCTGCCGGGAGTAGCAGCATAGCCGGGTGAGAATCCCGGCCGCCGAAGGGGCCAGGGTTCCACGGCAATGTTCGTCAGCCGTGGGTTAGTCGGTCCTAAGCGGGTCCGTAACTCGGCGCCCGCGAAAGGGAAACGGGTTTATATTCCCGTACCGCGGTGGTAGGCGCGGCAACGCAAGCCCAGAGGGTGACGCCTCGGGGTAGGCGGACCGGTCCACAAGGCCGGCTAAGCGTATAAGTCCGGGGAGTGCCGTAATGGCGAGAACCGGATGAAAGCGCGAATGGCCTCCCGTAAGGGGGGTTCCGCCGATCCCTGGGGCCCGTGAAAAGCCCTCTGGGAACGATCCACCGCGACCGTACCGAGAACCGACACCGGTGCCCCTGGGTGAGAAGCCTAAGGCGTGTCGGGGGAAACCCAGCCGAGGGAACTCGGCAAATTGGCCCCGTAACTTCGGGATAAGGGGTGCCTGCGGGTGCGCAACCCGCAGGTCGCAGTGACTAGGAGGACCCGACTGTTTAGTAAAAACACAGGTCCCAGCTAGCCCGAAAGGGTTTGTACTGGGGCCGACGCCTGCCCAGTGCCGGTATGTGAAGCCCGGGTCCAACCGGGTGAAGCACCGGTAAACGGCGGGGGTAACTATAACCCTCTTAAGGTAGCGAAATTCCTTGTCGGTTAAATGCCGACCTGCATGAATGGCGTAACGAGGTCCTCACTGTCCCCGGCTGGGGCCCGGCGAAACCACTGCCAGGCGCATATGCCTGGGACCTCCGGTGGGAAGCGAAGACCCCATGGAGCTTTACTGCAGCCTGCCGTTGCCATACGGCGGGGGGTGCGCAGCGTAGGCGGGAGGCGTCGAAGCCCGTCCTCCGGGGCGGGTGGAGCCGTCCATGAGACACCGCCCACCCTCTGCCGTATGGCTAACCCCCAATGGGGGGACAGCGGTAGGTGGGCAGTTTGGCTGGGGCGGCACACCCTCGAAAAGGTATCGAGGGTGCCCTAAGGTCGGCTCAGGCGGGTCAGGAATCCGCCGTAGAGTGCAAGGGCAAAAGCCGGCCTGACTGGACCCGTAACAGAGGCGGGTCCAGCCGCGAAAGCGTGGCCTAGCGAACCCCTGAGCCTCCCCGGTGGGGGCCAGGGATGACAGAAAAGCTACCCTGGGGATAACAGAGTCGTCTCGGGCGAGAGCCCATATCGACCCCGAGGCTTGCTACCTCGCTGTCGGCTCTTCCCATCCTGGTCCTGCAGCAGGGGCCAAGGGTGGGGGTGTTCACCCATTAAAGGGGAACGTGAGCTGGGTTTAGACCGTCGTGAGACAGGTCGGATGCTATCTACCGGAGGTGCTGGGTGCCTGAGGGGAAGGCTCCCCCAGTACGAGAGGAACAGGGAGCCGCGGCCTCTGGTCTACCGGTTGTCCTACAGGGCACAGCCGGGCAGCTACGCCGCGTCCGATAAGGCCTGAAAGCATCTAAGGCCGAAGCGGTCCCCGAAAATAGGCACCCACTCCCAGGCGCAGGGGGTCGGGCGACCGGTCCTTTGCCTGGGACGAGGGCTCGGGAAGAAGACCCGTTTGATGGGGCGGGGATGTAAGCGGGAAGGGAAACCGACCCGTTCAGTCTGCCGCTCCCAACAGCCCGAGGTTTCTGCCTCTGAAAGGGGGGCTGGGCATTTGATAGGTCAATCGGCCTGTGCGCGGTCCTCAAGCCCTTAAATCTCGTTTCTGTCCGGGTGATTACATCTCAATATTGAACTTCCAGTCATGATGCTTTTCCACAACCGTTAAAACCCACCAGCGGAGCTTTTCTTGGTGATGAAATGAGAGTGCTGATACTTGATCTCGATGGCACACTCTGGGATCACCCCGACGCCTCCCGACTCAGCCCACTCTACGAGTTCCACGGCGATTATCTGGTTGATTCTACAGGCGAGGAACTCCATCTCTTTCCAGGGGTCAGGGAGTTCCTCGAATGGTCGAGTGAGAGGTTCGTTCTGAGCATAGCGAGCTGGAACGTTGAAGAGAAGGTTAGGCCAATCCTCGAAGGCTTTGGCCTTTGGGACTACTTCAGGTTTCCAAAGATAGAGAACCACCCGGACAAGGCAGATATGATAACGAGAACGCTCCGGGAGCTGGAGCTTTCGGGATACGATGTTGGGGGAGTCATCTACGTGGACGACAGGGATATCCACATCGAAGACGTTAAAACCATAGTCCCGTCTATTCAGTTCATCCATATGTGGAAAGATGCCAAAAGTTTTGAGGAGCTGAGGAAACTCCTTGAAAGGATGGGGTGATACCATGGAGCTGCTCATCGTGAAGGATAGACGCATCGACTATGACGGTTCTGCTATAGGAAGCCACTGGGCCTACAGGAACTTTGGGATACTCGGGAACTCTCTCATCGTCTTCCGTGGAAAGTGCGACGTCAAGGTTGAGGAGATGATTGACATCGAGGATCTCCGCGCGAGCAAGGAAATCAAGAGCGACGATATGGTTCACTACATAGTTGAGGTCTTCGACCTTGTCAACACTCTCTTTGCCTCAACGCTCCAGAAGCTCTTCATAGCCCGGCTCTGCGAGGTTTTGGCTGAATATGGTGTGAAAACCCACAGGAAGGGCGACGACATATACGTGAACGGCAGAAAGCTCAGCATCTCCATAGCAACGGTCTCCCCGGTCAGCGTCAAGATCCACATCGGGATAAACGTTGAGGCGAAGGGAATTCCTGAGGGTGTTGATGCCATCGGCCTGAAGGAGCTCGGCATAACGGAAGTAGAGGGCTTCATGGAGAATACCGGAAAGGCCCTCGTGGAGGAGTTCAACAAGGTGAAGAAGGACAGCCTGAAGGTCAGGTGGGCTCAGTAGAGGAGAAAGAGAAGACTCCCCACCAGAGGAACCGCCAGGTTATCGTCGAGCCAGCCCTGGTACTCGGCCAGGGTCAGGATGACTGCCCACCCTATTTTTCCCATCGCACCAGCATCAAGGAGAAGGAACGCTATCGCCAGCGCCGTCGCCAGGTAGCCAAGGCTTCCAGTCCAGTGCTTTCTCAGCTTGACGTTGAAACCGTGCCGCTTGAAGTAGAAGTGCCTGATTATCCCGGTCACGCCGTCGCTTATCGCCATGGCAAGCAAAAGGGCCGTTGCGTACTCCTTCGGCAGAATCAGGGGTATCACCGAAGCCGAAAACGCGAAGAACACCTCACCGTAGTTGTGCTCTATCTGGTACCACGAGAACTCCCTCTTTTTGAGGTGCGGCCAGAGCTGAAAGACCCCGAAGATGAACGCCGCCGCGCTGAAGACCTTATCTGGAATCAGGCCGTAGTAGAACATCAGAACCGCCGGGACGATGCTGAAATGGATTATCTTCCTGTTCACCCACGTCCACTCGGGGCCGAGCTTCTTTGTAATGCCTATCGCGAGGAGTATGAACACCGCGGCGATGGCCGCATAGATGGCCCAGCTTGGGAGCATTCGTTCCACCAAAAAATGAGAGGGGGTTGGGGTTAATATGGGTTGCCCCCGAAGGCCTTCCCAACGGTCTCCAGTGCGGTGATGAAATCGCCCGCGTGGACGACGATGTACCACTCATCCGTCCTTGCGAGCTCTCCCCTAGACTTGCCGACCAGCTCACCGTAGAGCCCCTGGATCCTAACCCTTGGCTCCGTCGTCGAGAGCTTGAGCGTTATCTCGGCCGGCCTCCCGTTCTCCCAGACCAGGCCAACCTTGAGGCCCGCTTTGGTTTCCCTCCTCTTTCTCAGGCCGAGCCTGAGGTAGCGGAGCCTCTCCTCGGGAACTCCGTTCTCTTTGGCCTTCTCCCTGAAGTACTCTTCCGCAAGCGTCAGGCCGTGGAGCCCGAGGGCGTAGCCAAAAACAGGAATTCCGAGGTCTTTTCCCTTCCTCCCCTTGTAGGCGTAAACCTCTATCCTTCCGCCTGAGCCCCGGGAGGCCGTATAAAATCCGTTTCCGGTATCGTTCCTGAAATCGCCCAGAAAATCCACCAGTTCATCGTACGCCGAAAAGGGAAGCGAAAAGCTCGCCCACGTTCCCCAGATCCTGGGGGGGACGGAGACGAAGCCCATCTCCTCGAGGTGGTACTCGATCGGTTTTGGCCTGAATACCAGAAAGCCCCTTTCCGTGAGCTCCATATCGAGGGACGTTCTTTCGCCGGGCAGCATTGCAAATTTGCCGTCGCTTTCAAAGTCCTTGGCCTTCAGCAGGCGGCTCCTCCTGATATGCCTCTCCTCCCGCGAGCCCGCCACGACGGGAACTGGAGTTCTCCTCCCGCTCTCCCTATCGTATGGCACTCTGAAACCCGCCTTAAGCAGCTCCTCCTGAATCTCCAGCGACGCCGGGAAAAACGCCTGCATTCTCCTCAGCTCTAACTCCATGGGGATGCCTCCATGTTACTTTTGTACGTAGTTTTACCAGCGGAATTTATAAAATTTTCTCCCTCGGAGTTGTCCCTCATGCCAAGCTTAAGCTTAAAAGCCCCTCCGCAGACCTAAGCGCGGTGGTGAGAATGGTTCATTGGGCAGACTACATGGCTGAAAAGATTATCCGGGAGCGCGGCGACAGGGATGAATACGTTGTGGAGAGCGGAATAACTCCGAGCGGTTACGTTCACATAGGGAACTTCAGGGAGTTCTTCACGGCGTACATAGTCGGCCACGCCCTCAGGGACAGGGGGAAGAAGGTTCGCCACATCCACATGTGGGACGACTACGACCGCTTCAGGAAGGTTCCAAAGAACGTGCCGCCCGAGTGGAAGGAGCACCTCACGAGGCCGGTTCGCGAGGTTCCGGACCCGTGGGGCTGCCACGACAGCTACGCGGAGCACTTCATGGCCATATTCGAAGAGGAAGTGTCGAAGCTCGGCATAGAGGTGGACTTCCTCCACGCCTACGAGCTGTACAAGTCCGGTGAGTACGCCGAGGAGATAAGGACCGCCCTGGCCAAGCGCGAAGAGATAAAGGCCATACTCGACAAATACCGCGAGAGGGCCAAGCAGCCGCCCCTCGAAGAGAGCTGGCAGCCGGTTATGGTTTACTGCCCGAAGTGCAGGAAGGAGGCGGAGTTCGTTTCGTGGGACGGCGGGTGGAAGGTCTCCTACAAGTGCCCCCACTGCGGTGGCGAGGGCGAGACCGACATAAGGGAGGGCAACGTCAAGCTCAGGTGGAGAGTCGACTGGCCGATGCGCTGGGCGCACTTCAAGGTGGACTTCGAGCCGGCCGGAAAGGACCACCTCGCCGCGGGCGGATCGTACGACACCGGCAGGGAGATAGTTGAGAAGATATTCGGCTGGCCGTCACCCATAGACCTGATGTACGAGTTCGTCGGAATCAAGGGGCAGAAGGGCAAGATGTCCGGCAGCAAGGGCAACGTTATACTCCTCAGCGACCTCTACGAGGTGCTCGAGCCGGGAATAATCCGCTTCATATACGCCAAGGCGAGGCCGAACAAGGAGCTCAAGATAGACCTCGGCCTGGGCCTGCTCAACCTCTACGACGAGTTCGACAGGGTGGAGCGCATCTACTTCGGCCTTGAGCGGGCCAAGAACCCTGAGGAGGAAGAGGAGCTCAAGAGAACCTACGAGCTTTCGATGCCAAAGGTTCCCGACAGGCTGACCGCGCAGGCGCCATTCAGGTTCCTGGTCACGCTCGTCCAGATGCCTCACCTCGACGAGGAGGGCATAATCCGCGTTCTCCAGGAGCAGGGTCACGTTCCGGAGGAGCTCAGCGAAGATGACGTTGAGCGCATAAGGCTCCGCATACGCTTGGCTGGGAACTGGGTTGAGAAGTACGCCCCCGACAACGTGAAGTTCAGCATCCTGGAAGAGCCCCCGGAGATCGAGCTTAGGCCTGAAATCAGGGAGGCCATGCTCGAGGTCGCGGAGTGGCTCAGCTCCCGTGAGAGCTTTACCGTTGACGAACTCAACAACGCCATCTACGACGCCGCCAAGAAGCGTGAAATTCCGAGCAAGGAGTGGTTCAAGGCACTCTACAACGTCTTCATCGGCAAGGATCGCGGTCCAAGGCTCGCGAGCTTCCTGGCTTCCCTCGACAGGGACTTTGTGATAAGGCGCCTCCGCCTGGAGGCTTAATCTCATTTTTTCGGCGCGTAAACCTGGAAGTAGCTGTGCTCGTTCATCCTTTCACTGTGGAGTTGCCTGAAGTATAGCTTTGCCAGCAGTTCCACCGCGGTCTTTCCCCAGACGTTGAACCTGACGCGGAAATGCTCTTTTTCGCTCTGGAACTCCAGAACCACGGTCTTTTCGTCGGTGTCTGGTAAAACCCTGCTTATCCAGTACTCCGTGCCTACGATCTGTCCGTTCATGAGAACCGGTAAAAGGGCCCTCAGGTCGGTGAACTGAAGGATGAACCTCCCACTCGGTTTGAGAACCCTTGCGACCTCTTTGAAGGTTGAATTTAGATCCATCGGTTCGAAATGAACGAGGCTGTCTATGAAAACAACGTAGTCGAAGCTGTTCTCCTCGAAGGGCAGTTTTCTGGCGTCTCCCTTCACGAACTCGACCTTTGACCCTCTGTCCTTTGCGAATTCCCTTGCCTTGGAGAGCATGACGTCGCTGTTGTCGAGGGCAACGACGTTGAATCCCAGGTCTTCAAGGAGAAAGGAGAACCCCCCGGTCCCACAGGCCAGGTCGAGAACCCTTCCCCCCGCCGGCATGTGCTTCATCAGGAGCGGCTCCAGTGCTTCAATACGCTTTCGATACTCCTCCGAGTATACGTCCGTGTATGCCGGAAACGCCTCGTAGTACTTTTCGAAGCCCATGTTTTTACTTACTCGTGTGTCTTTAAATATTTGCCGCAAAAGTTTGTGTGGTTTTCTACTTTTTCCGAATTTTCTCGACAACAGGTTTTTATCCGCTCCCTCCAATGCATCTCGGTGGTGCCGATGGAGTTTAACCTCATAATCACCGGAGTCGGCGGCCAGGGTGGATTGACGCTTTCAAGAATCGTTGGGAACGCCGCCATGCATGAGGGCTACAACGTCAGGATAGGTGAAACCCTTGGAATGAGCCAGCGCTATGGAAGCGTTCTCAGCTACCTCCGCTTTGGCGAGGAGGTATACTCACCCCTCATTGAGGAGGGTAAGGCAAACCTCATGCTCGCCCTTGAACCTGCCGAGGCTTTGAGAAACGCCCGGTTTTTGGGTAAAAACAGCACGGCCGTGATAAACGCCTATCCGATCCACACGGCAACGACCCTCGTCGGGAAGGAGAAGTATCCGGAGCTGGAGGAGATAAAGGAAGCCATCGGCAAAATCTGCCCCGTGTACATGATGGACTTCCAGTGCGAGGCCGATAGGATAAACCCCAGAACGCTCGGCGTCCTGATGCTCGGATACGCCTACGGGAAGGGCCTCGTACCCCTCAAGAAGGAGTCCCTCTACGAGGGGGTAAGGCTCACCCTCAGGGAGAAGCTCTGGGAGATCAACTTCAGGGCCCTTGAGCGGGGAATCGAGCTCGCAAAGGGCTGACTTTTCTTTTCACTTGTTGTGCTTTATAAAGAATGCGTAGAATATCGCCGTCGCTATGACGTACAGCAGAGCAGTCGCGTAGAACGGATAGCTCAGAGACATGCCGAATAGCAGACCACCGACGTAGTTTCCCCCGCCGCGCATGAAGGTCGAGAATGCCCTTCTTATTCCGGCGGCCGTTGCCTTCTCCTCGGTCGAGAAGAAGCCCATCATGAAGGAGTCGTTTATGGGCCACACTATGTTCATGAGGATGGAGCGGACGACATAGAGCAGTGCCGCTAACAGGAAGGTCTCTATCGAGGGGAATATCGCGAAGAGAAAGGCCGCCATGCTCTGGAAGGACGTTATCACCTTGACCGGCCCTATCCTGTGAACCAGCTTTGGAAGGCCGAAGGAACCGAGGCCCATCGCCAGCTGCTGGAAAAAGAATATCCCGCTTATGGCCGCGAGCGTCTGCCCGAACTGGAGCTTGAAGTAGAGGCTCATGTAGGGTATCGTTATCCCTGCCCCGAAGCCTATCAGCGCGCTCGGAAGGGAGAACCTGAGTATCTTGACGACCAGCTCACGGTTCCAGTTTATCCTCGGGTTCCTCACGGGAACGTCCCGTATCATCAACAGCGCCGGGATCACGAGGGCGAACTGGAGGAGCGCCAGCGAGATGACCAGTCTGTAGGCTATTCCCTCAGTCAGCCCGAGCCCCACGAAAAAGTCCGGGGCAAAGCCCGCTATGAGGACTCCCAGGGCGTTGAATATCGTCCCGAGGCCAAAGCTTATCGAGAATGCATGATGGCGCCTCTCCTCACCAACCTCCTCGCTGAGTAGTGCCGTGAAATTCGGCTGTCTCAGCCCCATGTTCGCACCGACCAGGAAGAAGCCGAGGGCGAGGACGTAGTCGTTTACCGCTGCCACCTGGAGGAGCCTCCCGGCCAGTCCGAGGAGGGCGGAGATGAGGAGGGTTCTTCGGTAACCAAGCCTCAGTGAGACCTGGCCGGCTATAAGGAAGAACAGTCCCCCCGTGAACGTCTGTATCGAGAAGAACGTTCCCATCGCCGCCATATCGTAGCCTAAAACTGCCAGATAGAATGGCATGATGAATATTGAGAACTGGAGGAAGAGCTGGCCCGCCGCGTTGGCCGCTATGAGTATCTTCGCGTCCCTGCTGTAGTCCTGGAACATGTGCTAACGTTAATCTTAGCGTTTATAAGTCTGTCGAACCGAAGCCTTTTATACGCCGCCGCTCGTCTATATATCGGCGGTGATATCTATGGAGTTCAGGAAAATCCAATTTACCGGCAGGAGTTCATACATAATATCCCTCCCCAAGAAGTGGGTCAGGGAACACGGCCTCAGCCAAGGAGACGTCGTTCCGCTCTCAATAAACCCTGACGGGAGCATAACGATATTCCCCAAGGAGCCGAAGGAGATAAGTGAGAGGAAGGTCCTTACGATATCTCGCGAATATTCCCCCGACATGGCGGTCAGGCTCGTTATCTCGGCCTACATCCAGGGCTACGACGTTCTTGAGATTGTGCTCTCCGGCGAGATGCCCCTCTACAAGGTGAGGATGCGCAAGGTTCTCCAGAGCCTTCCGGGGGTCGAGATAATACTCGACGAACCCCAGCGCATGGTCGCCAAGAGTCTCCTCGACGAGGAGGAGGTCAACCTGGCCGAGCTCCTCAACAGGATTCGCTCGCTCATAATGTCCATGCTCGGTGACCTTGAGCTTCTCATTCAAAACCCCGGTGAGGAGGAGATACTCAGGGATATCAACGACCTCGAGAACGAGCTGGACAGGTTCTACTTCCTCATAATCCGCGCGGTCAACAGGATCCTCACCAAGCGCGGCGTCACCGAGGAGAGCGGCATAATCAGGAGGACCTTTGACCTGCTTGGCATACTCTTCATAGTCAGGAACATCGAGCGCATCGGAGACCACATAACGCGCATTGCCGAGAACCCGGGCGAAGTAAACGTTCCGTATCTCAAGGAGAAGTTCGGCCAGATGATGGCCCAGATTGAGGAGCGCGACCTCACGAAGATCGACAGGCTGATGCTTGAGCTCAAGGGGGAGATACGCTCCATCGACTACCGCCAGTCAATAGCCCTTGAGAGCTACCGCAGGATTCTCGAGTACCTTGAGAACATCGGCGAGACGATAATCAACATGGCGCTGAGCTGAGGTTCCTGTCTTTTCGTTTCCACAACTCTTTTAACCATTCGAGGACTTTTTATTACGGTGGTTCTCATGGTCGCGATAATAGTTCACGGCGGTGCCGGCACGATAAGGAAGGAGGAGCGCATTCCAAAGGTCATCGAAGGCGTTAGAGAGGCTGTTCTGGCCGGCTGGCGTGAACTCAAGAGGGGTTCTGCTTTAGATGCGGTCGAGGAGGCCGTCAAAGCCCTCGAGGACAACCCGCTCTTCAACGCAGGCACGGGGAGCGTTCTTACCCTCGACGGGAAGGTCGAGATGGACGCCGCCATAATGCGCGGAAGAACCTTCGAAGCCGGCGCCGTTGCCGGAATCTGGGGGGTCAGGAACCCCATAAGCGTCGCGAGGAAGGTGATGGAGAAGACCGACCACGTGCTCCTCAACGGCGAGGGAGCGGTAAAGTTCGCCAGGCTCATGGGCTTCGAGGAGTACGACCCGGTGACCGACGAGAGGCTGAAGCAGTGGGAGGAGCTGAGGAAGAAGCTCGTTGAAAGCGGAGAAACGAGGCACTGGAAGAAGCTCAATGAGCTCATCAAGGAGTACCCTGAGGTGCTGAGGAGTACCGTTGGGGCTGTTGCCTTCGACGGCGAGGAGGTAGTGGCAGGAACGTCCACCGGTGGGGTATTCCTCAAGATGTTCGGCAGGGTTGGCGACACCCCGATAATCGGCGGCGGAACCTACGCCAACGAGGTTGCAGGGGCTTCCTGCACCGGTCTCGGCGAAGTGGCGATAAAACTCGCCCTGGCAAAAAGCGCCACCGACTTCGTCCGCCTCGGAATGGACGCTCAGTCCGCCAGCGAGGCCGCGATAAGTCTCGCCACAAAGTACTTCGGCGCCGACACCATGGGCATAATAATGGTTGACGCCAGGGGCAACGTCGGCTTCGCGAAAAATACGAAACACATGAGCCACGCCTTCATGAAAGAGGGAATGGACGAACCCACAGCGGGGGTTTGAGCCATCGACAGAGCGCTCCGGGACATCTGGCTCCTCAACTTCTCGACCTTCTTTTTCTTCCTGGGAATAAGCGTAGTCAACCCAATAATATCGCCCTTCGCGATAACCCTCAACGCCACCCCCTTCCTGGTCGGCCTTGTCGCGGGGGTTGCCTCCGTCGTCTCGCTGTTCTCAAAGCCCATCGGCGGTCTCATCGGCGACAGGGGATATAGGTTCCAGGCTATGATGGCCGGCAACGTCCTCGGAATGCTGGCCGGGCTCCTCTACATAACCTCGGCACTCCTCGGAAATCTGTGGATATTCACCTTCGCCAGGGCGATCCACGGCTTCTCCATGGGGATATTCTTCCCCTCGAGCCTTTCAACCGCCGTTGACCTTGCACCGGAGGGGCGCGTCGGCGAGACGCTGGGCTGGCGAGGTATGATGTTCTCCCTCGGCAACATAATCGGCCCGGCCCTCGGCGGCTACCTTTCCGATGTCCTCGGCTTTGTGGGAGCCTTCTCCTTCACCGTGATATTTTCCCTCGTTGGCCTCGCCCTCGTAGTCCCGGTCTGGCTCGATGGCAGAAGGGCCGTTGCCAGGAGAGAGGAGAGGCACGAGGATGTCAGCTACTCAGAGCTCCTCAGGAGCTATTTCATTGCCGCGTCGCTGGCGCTGTTCTTCTTCTCCTTCTCCTACGCCGGCGTCATAACTTACCTTCCCGCGCTCTACAAGGTTCTGGATATGCCCCAGAGCCTGTTCGGCTTCTACATGATGGTCATCGGGATATCGAGCTTCATAATGAGACTCGTGGGTGGCAGAAGTGCCGACAGGATGGGCCCGATTCCCGTCATACGTGCCGGCATGCTCCTCGTTATCCTCGGCTACATCGTGCTGATCCTTTACAGGCTCCCGCCCTACTCCTACGTCAGCGCACTCGTCATCGGCGCGGGCTTCGGCCTCTCCGTTCCCGCGATGCAGCTCATGGCCCTTGGAAACCTCCCTCAGAGGATCAGGACGATGGGTTCGAGCGTTTACACGATGTTCTTCGACCTCGGAATGCTTGGGGGTCAGGTAACCCTCGGCTACGTCGCCGGCATCAGAGGCTACGCAGGAGTCTTCTCGCTCCTCCCCTTCATAGCGGCCGCATCACTTATAATAGTCCACGCACCCCTCATACTTGGGGGTAGGAAAGGATGAAAGTCAGGGTCTCCTACGGAACTGCCATAGCGATGGGACTCGTAAGGGCCAAGATGCTGGCCAGACCAACCACCGCGTACCTTATGACGTACCACGACGGCCGCTGTCGTAACAACTGCGCCTTCTGTCCCCAGGCGAGGGGAAGCGGGGCGGATCTCAAAAGACTGTCCCGCATAACCTGGCCGGCATTCAGTGTGGAGGAAGTTATTAAAAGCCTTCCAGGGGGCGGTTTTGCGAGGATATGCCTCCAGACGGTTGACTATCCCGAACTGGTCTCCGACGTCATCGAACTCCTCGACCTTTTCCAGCCGCTGGGCCTTCCGGTCTCGGTCTCGATAACCCCCGTGAATAGGGGGGTCCTTGAGGAGTTCAGATCAAAGGGGGTCGACTACATCGGCGTTGGCCTCGACGTGGCCAGCGAGAGGCTCTACCCGGAGATCAAGGACTCCCTCTACTCCTGGGACGAGATGTGGCGTTTCACGAAAGACGTCATCGACGTCTTCGGCGATGGAAAGGCCCTCGTGCACCTCATAATCGGGCTCGGAGAGACCGACAGGGAAGCCGTCGAGACCATCTGGAGGTCGTACTCGATGGGCGCCTGGGTTTCCCTCTTCGCCTTCACGCCCATAAGGGGAACCCGCCTTGAGAACGCGAAGCCTCCGAGCCTCGCGAGGTACAGGAGAATCCAGGTGGCCCATTACCTCATAAAGGAGAGGCTTGCCACGCCCGGCGATTTCGAGTTCGATGGGGACGGCTCCCTAATCGGCTTTGGAATCGACAGAGAGGAGCTTGCCGGGCTTATTCCCCCGGAAGTTTTCACCACCCACGGCTGCCCCGGCTGCAACAGGCCGTACTACAACGAAAGACCAAAGAAAGAGCCATACAACTTCCCAGAGAGGCCGGTGGGGGACTACGTGGGGCGTGTTCTTGACTCTATCCTCTGAGGAGCCCGATTATCTCGTTGAACTCCTCCAGCGAGAACCGCTCCTCGACCTTTTCTCCCCTCGCTATCTTCACGAGCGTTTGAACGAAGCGGTAAAGCTCCTCGTCGTTCTTCACCAGGCCCAGCGTAACGTCCATGTCCTCGGAGACCTCCCCGAGCCGGTTCTCCTCCTTCATTATGAACAGAACGTCCCCGAGCCTCTTTATCCCGAGCCGATAGAGGTCTTCGTTGGGCGCGCGGTGTACCCCGCGTATGGCGCACTTCACGGCTCCCCTGTAGTTGTCCTCCTGGAGGAAAATCTCCGCGAGTCTGAAGCAGGCCTCGAAGTAGAACTCCGGCTCCTCGTCCCTCGCCAGCTCCATTATCTCGTCCAGCTTCCGCTTGGCGGTTTCGAGGTCTCTGGCGTTCTCCGCCTCTAGGGCCTCCCGGAAGAGCCTCATGATCTTCTCACGCCTGTTCAGAGGTTCGTATTTTATAACCATCATCACTCACCCCTGCTCTCGAGCCAGGCCTTCTCAAATTCCGGCCAGACATCCTCAAACCTCTTCTCCACACGCCACCGTCTCCGGAATGCGTTCAGCACCACCCGCAGATCCCTCTTCAGAAGTTCATAGCTCTCCGGGTGGGCGGTCGTTATGTGCTGGGCCCAGTCGATTATGAGTATCTCACCCTCGCCGTGGGTCAGAACCACGTTGAACTCGCTCATGTCCGAATGAACGATGCCGAAGCGGACTATCTTGAGGTACTCCTCCAGAACGCGGTCGAGTATCCCCGCCGCCTCTTCCCGCGTCAGGTCCGTGTCGCGAAGCTCCGCCAGCTCGGTTCCTTCTATGAACTCCATGACGACCACGTGCCTGTTCCATGCTACCGGCCTCGGCACCCGGGCTATCGGGCTCAGAAGAGTTAGCGCCTCGTACTCCTTCTTCGCGATGAGCCTCGAGACGTAGAGCCAGCTCGTGTGGCGCTTATCCTGGAAGACGTGGCCGTGGTAGCCAGCCCTCCGCGATGCGGTTCTTCCACCGATGCGGTTGAACTTGACGGCGACCCTTTCGCCCGAGGGAGTCATTCCGATGTAAACGTCAGCGTCCTTTCCCACGCCCACATGGGCGGGGTTTATCGCCTCGATAACGCCCTTCTTCGCGAGCGCCCGTATGGCGAGGACATCGTAGCCGTGTATCGTGAGCTGGTATCCTATGTAACCGATGTCGCTCCT
The DNA here is from genome assembly GCF_012027495.1 of Thermococcus sp. JdF3. Classification (NCBI taxonomy): domain Archaea; kingdom Methanobacteriati; phylum Methanobacteriota; class Thermococci; order Thermococcales; family Thermococcaceae; genus Thermococcus; species Thermococcus sp. JdF3. The sequence goes on from NZ_SNUK01000006.1 coordinate 16,978, forward strand.
CCTGGCCACGAGCCCCCAATCGTCGAGCTTCCCGAGCCTGAACGAGGCGGTCTCGATGTCCGTTCTCGTGAAGCGTGCGATGTCCTCCAGGGGCACCCAGCGGTGGTGCCGCATGTTCAGCTCTACCCCTCTGAGTATCCTGAAGTCGAGGTCCCGCAGGTTAGGGTAGGCCTCTAGTGCCAGTAGCTTGCTCACCATCTTCCTTCCCTAAAGTCGGTTTCTGGCCGGAATTTATAAAGGTAGTTGACGGTTCCTGTCCAACAGACTTTTAAACGTTCAGCCGTCTATCGAAGACCATGAGGAGGAAGCTCCTTGCCCTCGTGAGCCTCGGCTGGATATTCAACTATGCCCACAGAATGGCGATCCCTCCCCTCATCCCCATGATAAAGGCCGAGCTGGGAATAAACAACGCCGAGGCCGGGCTCCTGATGACCGCCCTTCTCCTGCCCTATGCCCTTGTCCAGGTTCCTGCGGGCTACTTCGGCGACAGAATCGGCAGAAAACGTCTTCTCACCCTCAGCATAATCGGCTACTCGCTCTCTTCGGCCCTCATTATCTTTGCCCGCGGCTATTGGGACCTCCTCGCTATCCGGGCCGTTTATGGAATCTTCTCCGGTCTGTACTACGCCCCCGCAACTGCCCTGATAAGCGAGGTCTATCGCGAGAGGAAGGGCTCCGCGCTGGGCGTCTTCATGGTCGGCCCGCCCGTCGGCAGCGGGATAGCGCCTCTGATAGTCGTCCCCGTAGCTGTGAACCTCGAGTGGCGCTACGCCTTCCTGGTGCTCTCCGCGCTGAGCACGGCGATCGGAATCGCACTGGCCCTCGCCGTTAGGGGTGAGGTGTCCAGGCCCTCCCGGGTTACGTTCTCAATCCCGCGGAACGTTTTCCTCCTCAGCGCGGCAAACTTCATAGTCCTCGCCGCCTTCTTTGGTCTCCTCACGTTCCTTGTGTCCTTCCTGGTGAACGCGGGGGTCCCCCTTGAAACCGCGTCCCTGCTGTTCTCCCTTCTCTCGGTTATTGGAATCGCTGGCTCACTCGTTGGGGGCGGACTGTACGACAGGATTGGGAGGCGCAGCGTGGCTGTGGTTTTCGGCCTCAACGCCCTCCTCACGCTCCTCCTGGCCGTGACTGCATCCCCGTGGGTTATCGTCCCGCTGGGCATCACGTTCTACTCTGTCGGCGCCATAGTCACCGCCTACACCTCTGAAAAGGCCACCGGGGAGAACCTTGGTTCTGTCATGGGCTTCGTCAACATGGTGGGCTTCTTTGGGGCCACGGTGGGGCCCTATCTCGTCGGTCTCCTGATAGATCACTTCGGCTACGAGAAGGCTTTCCTGTCGATACCCACCATGTACATGCTGGCGTGGGCGGTCATAAAACTGGAGGAGAGTATGGAAGGAAGAAAAGAGGGACGGCTCAGCCGTACATGACTTCGTGCATCGCTATCTGCTGGGCCAGCCTCTGTTCGGCGCCGAAGACCTTCTCTATGGCCTTCATGAAGTCCTCCTGGGTGACGTACTCGCGCCTCGCCCTTATGGCGAACATTCCTGCCTCGGTCGCTATGGCCTTGAGGTCCGCACCGCTGGCTCCCTCCGTCATCTCCGCTATGACGCGCAGGTCGACGTCCCTGAGGTTCATCTTCCTCGTGTGTACTTTGATTATCTCCAGCCTGCCGCGGAAGTCTGGGAGCGGGACCTCTATGAGTCTGTCGAACCTGCCGGGCCTCAGCAGAGCTGGATCGAGGATGTCCGGCCTGTTGGTGGCGGCGATTATCTTGACGTTGCCCCTTGGGTCGAAGCCGTCCATCTCCGCCAGGAGCTGCATGAGGGTTCTGTTGACCTCCCTCTCGCCACCCGTGGTTTCGTCCATCCTCTTCGCTCCTATTGCGTCTATCTCGTCTATGAAAATTATGGTCGGGGCTTTCTCCTTGGCGAGTTCAAACAGCTCGTGGACGAGTCTGGCGCCCTCTCCTATGAACTTCCTCACGAGTTCGCTGCCAACGACGCGGATGAAGGTCGCGTTGGCCTCGTGGGCCAGGGCCTTGGCCATGAGGGTCTTTCCACAGCCGGGCGGACCGTAGAGGAGAACCCCCTTCGGCGGCTCGATTCCGACCTTCTCGAAGAGCTCCGGGTGCCTGAGCGGAAGCTCTATCGCCTCCCTGAGTTCCTGCAGCTGTTTCTCGAGGCCGCCTATGTCCTTGTAACTGACAGTTGGTCTCTCGATGACCTCAAATCCGAGGACGCTTGGGTCTTTCTCGCTGGGAAGAAGCTCCACTACGGCCATTGTCCTCTGGTCGAGGGCCACCCTCGAACCTGGCTTGAGGTTCTCGCGCTCGATCCATGGCGCTATCCTGACGACAAAGCGCGGTCCGTTGAAGTTCTGGACTATTGCCCTGTCCTCGTCGAGCAGTTCAAGAAGCGTCCCAGCGAAGGCCGGCGGCTGTCTGAGCCTGGACATCTCCATTCTCAGGCGGGAAAGCTCTCTCTCCAGTCTCTCCTTGTCGGCTTCCAGTGTTCTCACCTGGAGCTCAAGCTGCCTTATGCGTCTCTTCAGATATATGACGTAATCATCGTACTCGTCCGTTGGTTTGATATCGACGTTTTCAACGCTCATAACCTTTCACCTCTCACAATTAGGGTTTCTGTAGAAGGGTCTTTTTAACTCTATCCTTCCCAAGAGGGTTGGCGGGGCGATTTATATACTTGTTGGTACAAAACGTGCGGATTCTCCCGACATCTCTTTGAAGTAATCCTCCCGTGGTTTAATCTGCGAAATTCTTATTAACTTTAAACGCGAAGTATAGAAAGGCTATATCAAGGGGTGGGTTGTAATGAGGGTGGAGATAAAGTTCAGGCCCGCGGAGGAGGGCACGATTCTGCCGTTTAACTACAATTACGACGTTTACACTCAGCTTGTGGCTAAAATGGCGGTAGTCTCCCCTGAAATAGCCAGGGAAGCAGAAGTGAGCCATGTTGACTACTTCACATTTTCCCGCATAATGGTGCGGAAGCGCGAGCTCATCCCGGACAGGGGGATTAGGGTTCTCTCGGACGACGTCTCGCTCTACGTATCGTCCTCCTCGAACGAGCTGATAAAAGCGGTCGTTGAGGGCTTCATCGACAGCCCGATTCTGCAGATAGGGGACGCCACTTTCATCGCCGATGACATAAAGGTCCTCAAGGAACCCAGGATAAAGGAGAGCGCCCTGTTCTCGACGCTGAGCCCGATAATGGTCAGGACGGTTAAGCTGAGCGGCAACCGGATGAAGATATGGGACCTCTACCCCAACGAGGAGAGCTTCTTTGACAAGCTCCGCAAGGTAATGCTCATGCGCTATTCTGCCATAATGGGGGAGATGCCCGAGGAGAGGGACTTTTCAATAGACGTTGTCAAGTTCAAGCCCGTCAGGATACTCGTTAAGGACACATACTACCGCGGCTCGCTCATGATATTCCGCTACACCGGCTCCTCCGAGATCGCCCGCTTCGGCTATGAGAACGGTTTTGGGGAAAAAACGAGGTACGGCTTCGGGATGGTCAAGGTGATAGATGAAGAGCAAGAACCAGAAGCCCGAGAATGAACTCTATCCCCCAGACTATCGCGACGAGCCTCGGCTCGTTCACCCTGACCGTTCTCATTATCGTTCCCAGAAAGCTGGGGTACGGCGGTGCCCTCAGCGTCCCGTCGGGCAGCACTTCCGTTCTTCCATGTTTCCTGACCCCGAACCTGACTCCAACCGCCTTTATCACGAAGTCCAGAAAGTGCGGGACGAGGAGTATCGCCGCGTAAAGTTCGACCTTTCCGAGTATCCCAACGAGCCCAATCAGCGCCCCCATGCTCAGCGTTCCCGTATCGCCTGGGAAGACCCTCGCGGGGTAGCGGTTCCACCACAGGAACCCCAGGGCGGCGCCGAATCCCGCCAGCGCCAGACCCCTGGCGGGTCCGTCGGTCACCACAGCCAGAACGCCCAGGGCCACGGCGGAGGTTCCAATCTCGAGACCGTTGAAACCTGCCAGCAGGTTCACCAGGTTTGCCGAGCCCGTAACGAAAAGCACCGCAAAGACTGGGTAGAGGATTCCAAGATCGATGGTGTGGCCGAGGATGTCTATCCTTGAGGATGCCCCGAAGAACGCGGTTGGAACCGCGACCAGGAGGGAGAGGACCACCTTGTGGGACTGTCTGAGTGCCGTCAGGTCGTCCACGATTCCAACGACTCCGAAGAGCATGAATACAAGGAGGGCCCGGGCGGTTTCGGGATCGAGGGACGGTGCCAGCGCTAATGGGATGCCAACGAGGAGCGCCAGTCCGCCCATCTCGGCAACTTCGGGCCGGTCGAGCTTGTGTATGTCCCTTCCGATGATGCCAGCTTGCTTCAATCTCCCCGAGAGGTAAGGGGTGAGGATGAACGTCAGGGTTAAACCTATAAGCGGAGCAACCTCTATCATATCCAGGCACCCTTCGCTTGTAGGAACGCCCAAAAATAAACCCTTCGGTGGACGGCATGGACGTGAGGCTCGTGGTCTTCGACCTCGATGGAACGCTCGTTGGTGCTCCAAAACCCTTTACTCAACTCAAGGAGGAGCTGAAATCCAGGCTCCTGGCCGAGGGAATACCGGAGGAGGTCCTGGGGGATCTCACCCCCATGTACGAGAGTCTCCAGAGGATAGCTGGGGAAACGGGCAGGAACTTCGGAGAGCTCTATTCTCATATGGTGGAGCTTGAAACCGAGCGCATATCTGAGAGCTTTCTCTTTGAAGGCGTCAGGGAAACCCTGGAGTTTCTCAGGGAAAGGGGTATCCGGATGGCGGTGATGACCCGCAGCTCCAGGATGGCGGCTCTCAGGGCCCTTGAGATGCACGGCATAGCTGGATATTTCAGCGTGGTGTCCACGCGGGACGATGTCCCTCCGGGGGAGCTTAAACCGAACGCCGGCCAGCTGGGGCGGATAATCGAAGCCCTCGGCGTTGAGCCGACCAGAACCCTCGTAGTCGGCGACCACGGTTACGATATACTGCCTGCGAAGGAGCTTGGAGCGCTCTCGGTCATGATAACCTCCCACGAGTCTGGAAGGATGAGCTTCTCCGTCGATGTGGAGCCGGACTTCGAGGTTCCAACGATGGAGGAGTTCAGAAGTCTAATTGAGACCCTTCTGGACACGTATATCGTCGTCCCTGCCTACAACGAGGAGCGCATGGTGGGCACCGTTTTGGAGGATCTGCTGCGCTACTTCAGGCGCGACGAGATAATCGTTGTCAACGACGGCTCCCGCGACGGGACCGAGGAGATAGCCCGCTCAAAGGGCGTTCACGTTCTCACGCACCTGGTTAACAGGGGGCTCGGCGGTGCCCTCGGCACGGGCATCGCCTACGCACTCAGGAAAAACGCCCGGCTGATCCTCACCTTCGATGCCGACGGTCAGCACCTCGTGAGCGACGCCCTCCGCGTAATGAAGCCCGTTGCCGAGGGTAAAGCGGACTTCGCGGTCGGCTCCCGCCTCAGGGGCGACACCAGTCAGATGCCGTTTGTCAAGCGCTTTGGCAACTTCGTCCTCGACGCGATAACAGCAGTTTTTGCCAGGAAGTACGTCAGCGACAGTCAGAGTGGTCTGCGCTGTTTCAACCATGACTGTGCGGCCAGGATAAGGATAACCTGCGACAGGTACGCCGTTTCGAGCGAAATCATCATTGAGGCCGCCAAAAGCGGGTGCAGAATAGTTGAGGTTCCAATAAAGGCCGTCTATACGGAGTACTCGATGAAAAAGGGCACCAACATATTTGAGGGCGTTAAAATCGCGCTCAACCTGCTGTTCGATAAGCTGAGGTGATGGATATGTATGCGGTTCAGTACATAGCCATAGCGGTCGTCCTCATCCTGATGGTATACGTCCTGGGCAGGTACGGCCGCGGCGAGTTCGAGTGGGGTGACTTTCTCTTCTGGGAGGCCATTCTCATCGGTCTGCTGGTGGTCTCGATATTCCCGGTTCAGATAGCCAACGAGATCAGGAAACTCCTCGGCCTTGGGAGGGGTCTCGACGCCCTGTTCGTCATAGGAATCGGTCTCTCCTACATACTCGTCTTCAGGATTTATCTCACGGTCGATAAAACCGAGCGGGAGATAACAGAACTGACGAGAAAGATAGCGATAGAGCTTGAGGAAATAAACAGAAGGCTTGAGGAGATGGAAAAGAAGCACTAAACCCTGAACTCCCCAAAGAGTTCCTCCAGGAATGCCTTAACGCGCTCCTTTGGCAGTTTGAACTGTCGTATTTTCACTATCCCCTTCCTCTGGGCCTCCTTCAGCAGAATCTCCGTCGCTTCGTTGGGGTACATATCCTCGTAGACTATCTCCTTTATTCCGGCGTTTATGACTATCTTGAAGCAGGTGTCGCAGGGGAAGTGGGTGACGTAGAGCGTTGCCCCCTCGAGGCTTATACCCTTCCTGGCGGCCATGGCTATAACGTTCTGCTCCGCGTGAACGGCCCTGTGGCAGTGTCCATCGACTATCAGGCAGCCGGCGTCGATGCAGTGATCCATTCCGCGCGGGGCCCCGTTGTATCCAGTGGCCAGGATGTAGCCGTCCTTGACGGCGACGGCCCCAACGCGGAGCCTCGGGCACGTCGCGCGGAGCGATACGAGCTTAGCTATAAGCATGAAGTACTCGTCCTTGGTCGGCCGTATCCGCTTTATCCTGTCCGCCTTCTCCCTGTCCAGGAAGATTTCAACCGGCATGGTTCATCACTGCATGCGCTTATTGAACATGTTGTTTCCGTCTATCTCGATGATGATCCGGAATATCCTTTCATCGTAGCTTGGGTGGGTCTCGATTATTTGAACCTTCTGCTTCCTCTCGATTGATGGCTCGATGCTCGGGAGCACGCTTGATTTGATGCCGACGCGGAGGTCCTCGTAGTACTTCAGCTCCTCCAGGGCGCGCTTGAGGTTCATCGGTGTGTCGAGGAGCCTCAGGGCGGTCTCGTCCGCCTGGAACTCCCGCTCCTTGTGGAAGTTCGCGCGGGTCACCTCATAGAGGCCCAGGAGCGTCAGTGAGGCGGCACTGATAACCAGGCTTCTGGTCAGAATCATCAGGATCGCCGTGAACATCACCATAAGGTACCTTCCGTAGGCAAGAACCGGGAAGGTCCTGGTGTCGCCGTTCTTTATGTGTCCCAGCTCGTGTGCGGCCACCGCCAGTATCTCCTCCTGATCGAGGACTTCGAACAGGCCGAGTGAAAGCACTATCGTATTCTTGAAGGAGTACGCGGTGGGGATGTACTCGTCCAGTATGTATACCCTTGGCATCGGCAGGCCCGCCTTCCTGGCCATCTCTGCGATGCCGTCGTAGAGCCAGGGCATCTCGCTCCGCTGGAGGGGAACGTACTCGCCCTTGATGTCGTGGGTTGAGGCCCACACGTAGAGCGCCAGCACGGTCCCGAAGACCACCAGCGATATTTCAAGGCCCAGCTCAGCCAGTGCTATCACTGCCAGCAGGACCTCAATGGCCATTACGATGAACAGCATCGTCATCACTTCTTGATCCTGGACAGGTAAGCGTAGGTCGCCTCCTTGAAGTTCGTCATAAGGGCATCCAGTATGCTCTGGACAACCTTTTCTTCAAACTCCTCTCTGGTGGCGGTTATGGCGTAGACGTACCTCATTCCACCCCTTCCCTTCTCAACGCTCCTCTTGAGCAGTCCCCTTTCGCAGAGGCGGTTCATGAGTATGCTTATGGTCGAACGCCTTATATCGGGGTGCTTCTCCTTCATGTACTCGTAGACCTGGCCGGCCGTTGCCACCTTGACCTTCCACATGTGCTCCATTATCTCTGCCTCGAGCGGTGGGAGAACGGCCTTCATTCCCTCCTCGGTAAGCTTGAACTCGTGCGGCTCCATGTTACCACCATCCTTCCCTTAATGTATGATAGGGTGTCGGGGCTAAAAAGTTTTTGTGCAATCAGGTACCACTGTGTACAGTGCCTCCTTTTGGTGAAGAATTAGATTTTTAAATCCCCGCCTGGAATAACTATGGGTGTGGGCCGGTGGCTTAGCATGGATAGAGCGTCGGCCTCCGGAGCCGAAGGTCGCGGGTTCAAATCCCGCCCGGCCCGCCAGTTACAAACTTCGCCTGTGCGAAGTTTGATCAGAGTTGGTGGCTCCTCCTAGAGGCTTTCTTGTTCAGTGGTTTCTTCAGTCACTTGGAGTGTCTGGGTTTGGAAGCTTTTGGTTGAGAAACTCGTTGCCCAAGACTGTCCACCAACCGTTATAAGGGATCACCTTTAACTTTCCCGTTAGGTGTCAGTTATGGAAAACCATCACCTTTTCGATTTGTCGGACTACAGGGTTTTAATCCCCAAGAAACCGGACCTTAGATACCTCTACCTTGAGATAACCAACCGCTGTAATCTCCGCTGTGAGATGTGCTTCAAGCAGTACTGGGAGGACCCCGAAGGCGATATGGACTGGGAGCTTTTCATGAAGATACTCGACGACGCCGAGGAGCTCCCTGAGCTGGAGATGATATATTTTGGGGGAATTGGCGAGCCGACCGTTCACCCGCGCTTCATGAACATGGCCAGAGAGGTCAAGAAACGCGGCTTCGCCCTCGGCATAAGCACCAACGGCTTCCTTCTAACGGATGAACGCATAAGGACGCTTGTTGAAATTGGCCTTGATCTGATATACTTTTCAATCGACTCCATCCCAACTCAGCCCGTTGATATAGGCCACATAAAGCCCGACTACACAAGCTCGCGCATAAGGAAGATACAGGAGGTCAAGAGAGAACTCGGGAGCGACGTTCCACACATCGGCGTCGAGGTCGTCGCAACGAAGGAGAACTACGAGGAGCTACCGGAGATAGCGCACTACGTCGGCTCCCTCGGGGTTGATACGCTCCTGATCTCAAACCTTATCCCAATCACCAAGGAGCACTCCGAGCTAATCGTTTATGATGGGAGCGTCGATATGAAGCCCATCGTCGATAAGCTGGAAGCAATTTACCACGGTTACCTGCACAAAATAGCCGAGTTCTCCCTGAGGACGGAGCGCAAGTGTGAGTTCGTTGACAAGAAGGTTGCCGTAATTCGATGGGACGGCGAAGTAGCGCCATGCTACCGCTTCCTGCACACCTACCCCGAGATAGTCTTCGGGAGGGAGAAGAAGGTTTACGCCCACTCCTTCGGCAACGTCAGGGAGAAGAGCCTGAGGGATATATGGACGAGCAGGGAATACAGCTGGTTCCGCTACGTTGTTAAAAACGCCCTCTACCCGAGCTGTACCGACTGTCCCCTCAACGAGTCCTGCTCCTTTGTCCAGGACACCCACTACGACTGCTGGGGCAATACTCCAAGCTGCGCGGACTGCCTCTGGTCAAGGCGTATAGTTCTCTGCCCGATTCCTGAGAAGGGCATGAAGGGATTCTGGTGAGGTCGTTCCATCGATATCGTGCATTGAATTCATCTTTCCCCGGAGAAGTTTGTTAAACAGAAGGAGTTAATTTGTTCATCAATGTCGCATTCTTCTGCTTTCGTCAAATTTATTAACATCAATGTACAAAAATGTTTCCAAGAACTGCTGGAGGCTTCAGAGTATGTTTGCGTATTGGGGAAAAATTTTGAGAGTGAACTTGACAAACGGGACCGTAAAAGAGGAGCATTTTGGCGAGGAATTCGCGAAGAAATGGCTGGGAACGAGGGGTTTTGGCATCTACTATCTCCTCAAGGAGATGGACGCCACCGTGGACCCGCTGAGCCCCGAGAATAAGATTATATACGCCACCGGGCCTCTGACCGGAACGACGGCACCGACCGGCGGGAGGTACATGGTGATAACCAAGAGCCCGCTGACGGGCTATATTGCAATGGCGAACTCGGGCGGATTCTTTGGTGCGGAGCTGAAGTTCGCGGGCTGGGACGCCATCATAGTGGAGGGAGCCTCCGACCACCCGGTTTACCTTTACATAAACGACGAGAGCGTCGAGCTCAGGGACGCGAGCCACCTCTGGGGCAAGACCTCCACCGAGACCGAGGAGGTCCTCAAGGAGGAAATCGGAGACAAGAGAATCCGCGTTGCACTCATAGGTCCAGCAGGTGAGAACCTCGTTCGCTTTGCCGCGGTGATGAACGATGAGCACAGGGCCGCAGGTAGGGGTGGCGTTGGTGCAGTGATGGGAAGCAAGAAGCTGAAGGCGATAGTCGTCCGCGGACACAAGCGCGTTGAGGTTGCCGACAGGGCGAAGTTCACGAGCGTCGTCAAGGAGAAGACCGACAAGCTCAGGAACGACCCGACCGCCGGCGGTGGACTGCCGAAGTACGGAACGGCCGTCCTCGTGAACATAATCAACCAGAACGGTCTGTACCCAACGAGGAACTTCCAGTACAGCCAGTTCGAGTATGCGGAGGAGCAGAGCGGTGAGGCCATGGCGGCCAAGTACCTGATAAGGAACAAGCCGTGCTACGCCTGTCCGATAGGCTGTGGAAGGGTCAACAAGCTCCCGACCACGGGGGTCACCGAGGGGCCTGAGTACGAGAGCATATGGGCGCTCGGAGCGCACAACGGCATTAACGACCTCGCGAGCATCATCGAGGCCAACCACTGGGCCGACGAGTACGGTATGGACACCATAAGCCTCGGCGGAACCCTCGCGACTGCGATGGAGCTCTACGAGAAGGGCCTGCTCAAGCAGGAGGACCTCGGAGAGGAGGCTCCCCCCTTCAGGTGGGGCAACACGGAGGTTCTGCACTACTACATCGAGAAGATAGCCAAGAGGGAGGGCTTCGGTGACAAGCTGGCCGAAGGTGGCTACCGCCTGGCCGAGATGTACGGTCACACCGAGTACTTCATGGGCGTCAAGAAGCAGGAGCTTCCAGCTTACGATCCGCGCGGAGCAGAGGGACACGGTCTCGGCTACGCCACCAACAACCGCGGTGGCTGCCACATCAAGCAGTACATGATCAGCCCCGAGATTCTCGGCTACCCGTACAAGATGGATCCGCACGACATCGGCGACGAGAAGGTCAAGATGGTCATCCTCTTCCAGGATCTCACGGCTCTAATTGACGCCGCCGGACTCTGTGTGTTTACGACCTTCGGACTCGGCGCCGACGACTACCGCGACATGCTGAACGCGGCCCTTGGCTGGGACCTCTCGACCGAGGAGTACCTCAAGATAGGCGAGCGCATCTGGAACGCCGAGAGGCTCTTCAACCTCAGGGCCGGCCTCGACCCGCTCAAGGAGGACACCCTGCCGAAGAGACTGCTTGAGGAGCCCGTCAGGAACGGGCCGAACAAGGGGCACGTCGTCAGGCTACACCTGATGCTTCCGAAGTACTACAAGTTCCGCGGCTGGACCGAGGACGGGAAGATAACCGAAGAGAAGATGAAGGAGCTCGGAATCGGGGAACTCTGAGGCAAGTTTTCCACTTTGGTTTATTTTTCACGTTTTGTAGATTTTTCAGTATATGGTACTTTCAGGATATTCTCATGGATTAACCGGGCAATCGGGCACGATTTATTCAGCCTTAAGTTACGATATGGCATGCAATTAGTTTACAAATATCAACAAAATTCCCGGAAATTTCGCCCGATATGTTCAACGTACGTTTTGATGTCCGAAAACCTTATATTTGAGTGTCCACATTAGAACCTCGATGACGGGTGTGATACCCGGATGGATATTAAAACACGCTGTTGAAAAGAGGTGTCGAACCATGAAAGGATGGAAGATGCTGGTGGTTGCCCTGTTACTCGTCGGAATGATGGCGGGTGCGGTTGCGGCCGTGCCGGCCAAGCCTGCGGTTGCCCCGCAGGTCCAGAAGAACTACGGCCTCCTGACCCCAGGACTGTTCAAAAAGGTTCAGGGAATGGACTGGAACCAGGAGATCAGCACGGTTATAATGTTTGGCAGTCCACAGGACAGGGATAGGGCCGTGAGGGTACTGGAAACTATGGGAGCGCAGATTAAATACTCCTACAGGATAATCCCCGCCGTCGCGGTTAAAATGAAGGTCAGGGACCTCCTGCTCATCGCCGGTATGATCGACACCGGCTTCTTCGGCAGCACGAAGGTCTCTGGAATCAAGTTCATTCAGGAGGACTACAAGGTTCAGGTCAACGTTGAAACAGAGGGCCTTGACGAGTCGGCCGCTCAGGTCATGGCCACCAACATGTGGAACCTCGGCTACGATGGCTCGGGAATAACCATCGCCATCGTCGACACCGGTATCGACGCCTCCCACCCGGACCTCCAGGGCAAGGTCATCGGCTGGAAGGACTTCGTTAACGGAAAGACCACCTCCTACGATGACCAGGGCCACGGAACCCACGTCGCTTCGATAGCAGCCGGAACCGGAGCGGCCAGCAACGGCAAGTACAAGGGAATGGCCCCCGGTGCCAAGCTCGTGGGCATTAAGGTCCTCGGTGCCGACGGTTCGGGAAGCATCTCCGACATCATAGCCGGTGTGGACTGGGCGGTCCAGAACAAGGACAAGTACGGAATAAGGGTCATCAACCTCTCCCTTGGCTCGAGCCAGAGCTCCGACGGTACCGACTCCCTCAGCCAGGCCGTGAACAACGCCTGGGACGCTGGAATAGTCGTCTGTGTCGCCGCTGGAAACAGCGGGCCCGACAAGTACACCGTCGGTTCCCCTGCTGCGGCCAGCAAGGTCATCACCGTTGGCGCCGTCGATAAGTACGACGTCATAACCGACTTCTCAAGCAGGGGACCAACCGCCGACAACAGGCTCAAGCCCGAGGTCGTCGCTCCGGGCAACTGGATCATAGCGGCTAGAGCCAGCGGAACCCAGCTCACCGACGTTACCATCGGTGACTACTACGTCGCCGCCCCGGGAACCTCGATGGCCACCCCGCACGTCGCCGGAATCTCCGCCCTCATACTCCAGGCTCACCCGGACTGGACCCCTGACAAGGTCAAGACCGCCCTCATCGAGACCGCCGACGTAGTCAAGCCCGACGAGATAGCGGACATCGCCTACGGTGCCGGTAGAGTGAACGCCTACAAGGCGGCCTACTACGACAGCCTCTCCAAGCTCGCCTTCACCGGCTCCGTCGCCGACAAGGGTAGCGCCAGCCACTCCTTCGAGGTAAGCGGAGCCACCTTCGTCACCGCCACCCTCTACTGGGACAACAGCGGAAGCGACCTTGACCTCTACCTCTACGACCCGAACGGCAACCAGGTTGATTACTCCTACACCGCCTACTACGGCTTCGAAAAGGTCGGCTACTACAACCCGACCGCCGGAACCTGGACGCTCAAGGTCGTCAGCTACAGCGGTGCAGCCAACTACCAGGTTGACGTCGTCAGCGACGGCTCTCTGAGCCAGTCCGGCGGAACCACTCCCACCCCGACCGAGCCGACCGTCGATGAGCAGACCTTCACCGGTTCCGTCCACGACTACTACGACAGGAGCGACAGCTTCAAGATGACCGTGAACAGCGGGGCCACCAGGATAACCGGCGACCTCGTCTTCGACACCAGCGCCCACGACCTTGACCTCTACCTCTACGACCCGAACGGCAACATCGTGGACCGCTCCGAGAGCTACAACAGCAACGAGCACGTCGAGTACAGCAACCCGGCTCCCGGCGACTGGACGTTCCTCGTCTACGCCTACAACACCTACGGCTGGGCCTCCTACACCCTCTACGGAAAGGTCTACTACGGGTGAACCATTTTAACCCCTCTTTTCTTTCGTTTCTGGGGTGATCGAAGTGAGGAAGCTTCTGGTAATAACCCTGCTCACGCTCATGCTTTTATCCGCCGTGCCGGTTCGCGCTGGGGAAGCTCAAATCAGGCCCTACGTCTACGAGCCGACCGTTCCGGACACAGCCTTTGCAGTTCTGGCCCTTTACAGAACCGGGGACTACGGGAAGGTTCTGGAGGGCTGCGAGTGGCTGATGGTGATAAGGACGCCCTTCGACTCCTGGGGCTTCGCCAGCGGGGAGGAGCACGAGGCCAAGTACACGGCCATGGCGATGCTCGCGTTGATGAGGGGCGAAAACGTCGCCCGCGGCAGGTACGGCCAGACTCTCAACAGCGCCGCATACTGGCTGATATACAAGCAGAACCCTGACGGCTCCTGGAACGACTACACCGACACGGCACTGGCGTTAATAGCTCTCAGGGAGTTCGTTGGTGGGGGCTACATCAACGAGACCCTCGTGGGCTTCAGGAAGCAGGTGGAAGAGGCCATAAACCGCGCCCAGGGCTGGCTGATGGGAACCGAGCCCAAGACAGATACGGAGCGGATATTTGGGTACATGGCGCTCGGTGAAAGGGAGAAGCTCAGGGAGATGGAAGTGGAAGGCGAGATGAAAGCCTACCGTGCCTTCGCCCTCGCCTACCTCGGCGAGAAGGTTGAGCTGGGCGGGGACTTTGACTCCACAGTCGCCGTGGCAATGGCACTCTACGCGACGGGAGATGAGAAATACCGCGAGGAACTGCTTAAGAGGGAGCACTTCGGCTTCTGGGGCGTCCTTCACTACCGCGTCCTCGATCTTTTGAGCGTTTCCAGAATCCAGGGCTTTGAGGAGCTCCGCCCCATAGCGTGCCCGTACCTCTCCAAGATAAACCCTACTGACGACTGGGAAAGGGTAATCCTCGCCGACTACCGCCTTCTCTGCAACGAGACCCCCGAGTTGCCCTCCGGCATTTCCGCCCTCCTTCCCTGGCAGGTGGCTGAGCTGGCGAGGGTTAAGGCTCTCATGGGCATAGATTACGACAAAGAGGTGAGCTACCTCCTTTCGACTGGAAAGAACGGCGTCTGGAGGGACTTTTACAACACCGAGTACGTTGTGGAGGTCTTCAGGTTCCTCAATGTGAGCTACAACTACTCCCCCTCGCTCGACTACCTCAGCAAGAATCTGACGTGGATGCTCAAAACTACGGACCCGAAAACCGGAAACCCCGTTTACTACAACGTCCCCACCTACTACCTCGCCCACGCGGCCATAGTTTTCAGCGAGTTCGGAATGGAGAACGAGCTTAATGAGACCCTGAGCCTGCTTGCGGAGAGGCAGTACGACAACGGGGCCTTCCCCTACACCCAGGGTTCGATAGCCGGGATTACCTCGACGGCAAGGGTCGCCTGGGCGCTTCAGGAAGCGGGGCTTGAGGACTCTGAGGTTTACGAGAGGGCGGTCTCGTTCCTCAGGAACCTGCTCTACGCGGAGATACCCGACCCGGAGGTAGAGGGCGAAACGGTGAAACTGGCCAACGCCACCTTCCTGCTCGTGGAGAACGGTTCTTACATCGGCAACGCAACGGGGGAGGCGGTGGTTGGGGGCCTGGACGGCTACGTCGTCATTTACCCGTCGAAGAACCCCCTGGCAATAACCGCCTACGGGGTCAATGGTTTCCGCGCCGCCGAACCTGAGACTGAGGAAGGAAAAACGGCCTACCTCTACATCGGGGCCGGAGTCATGCTGATTAGCCTGGCCGGAATCGTGGTCCTGAGAGGCAGGAGAAAAGGGAAGGGGTGATCCCCTTCTCTTTGGTTTTCAGGTGGTTGAAGCTTCCTCGTCGTTGTAGAGCTCGTCGCCGACGGTGATCCTCTCCTCGAAGCCCTTCGAGCCCTCGAGCGTCTGGATCCTGAACATGTAGCTCTTGTACCAGTTGTAGCTCGGCCTGACCTTGACCGGCAGGAGCTTCCAGGCGCGCGTCTCCTCTTCATAACCCCAGTTCACGTACTCGTTGAAGTTCCTGATGATGTCGGTTATAACGACGCCGAACTCGTTGAGGAGAACCCTCTGGATCTCGCGCCACTTGTCGAGGGAGCTCTCGCGCCTCGTTATGCCGAAGTAGCCGGCGCAGCCGGGCCCCTTGAGGGTCGCTATCCCCCTGCCGACGAAGGCCCTTATGGCCTCAACGGTCTCGGGCGGGTCGGTTATGAAGGTGTCGAACTTGTGGAGCGCGTAGTCCGGGAGCGGCTCCCTGAGATCGAAGGTGAACATCTCGATGTTCTCGTAGCCGAGCTCGTCGGCGGTCTTCTCGATGAACTTCACGAGCCTCTCGTCAATGTCGAGGACGGCAATGCGCTTCGGCAGGCCGGAGAGCATGAGGGCTATGCTGGTCAGGTCGTCGTCGCCGAGGACGAAGACCTCCTTGTTCTCGAGGTCCCCGCGGGTGTGCATGAGGGCTATCCTCGCCACGGTCGTCTCTGGCGTAACGTAGGCCTGGTCGAAGTCGTGCTTCGGCTGGGGCCTGTCCTTGACTATCTCCTTGAACTGCTCGAGCATATCGCTGAAGGCATCCAATTCGACCGTCTTGCCCTCGCAGTGGGAGCAGGTGTAGTCCTTTCTGGCGCCGATCCCGTACTTCTCCACCAGCTTCCTGCCGCTCTGAGTGAGGACGACGTTCGGACCGTCGAAGGCGACGTAGCCGAGCTCGTGGAGCGCCGTTATGACCGCCACGACGAGCGGGAGCGGCTCCTCACTAAGATCCACTATCCTCCAGACGTCTCCACTCGCCTGGATGGCGCTCAGAACGTTCTCGACCGTTCTCTCGTAAACGGGGATGCTCGTCTTCTCCCTGACCCTCTCCACTATCTCGATCATCGCAAGCACCTCCAGAAGGATTTTTGGTTCGTGAACGGGGTTAGGGTGGGCCTCTTTTAAGGTTTTCCCAGCGGCAAGTTTAATAAACCATCCCCCGATTGGGTCTCCGATGATAGGTCCCGTGGGAGACGACTTCGTCAAAAGGTACCGCCTCGAGTACAACCTGGATGCCCTTGAGCGGGTTAGGGGAGATATCGGCGAAGAAGCCTATTCCCGTCTGAGAGCCTTGGTAGAATACCGCCTTTACGGGAAGGAATTTGACCGCTCACCTGTTGACGTGAAGATAGCCCTGGCCTTCTCCGCCGGCTCCGACAGCACGGCGACGCTAAGGATACTCCGCTGGGCCGGCTTCGACGTCGTGCCCGTAACGGCCAGGCTTCCCCAGATGAGGGAGCCGGTTCTCCTCAATGCCATGACGCAGGGTGCGGTTTTCGTGGAGATGCCGGGATATATGGACGAGATGAGGGAGCAGATAAGGAAGGGGGCACCGGTTTGCGGCCGCTGCCACACGATGGTTATGGACGCCATCGAAGACTACGCCAGGAAGAACGGGATAAAAATCGTCGCTTCAGGCGACCTCCTGAGCTCCGGCCTTATATCAATCCACAGGAATGGGGACGTGGTTATCCTGAACTTTCCGGCCTTTCTGGCCCTTGACAAGGGCGAGGCAATAGCAACCCTCGGACGAAAGTATGCCCTCGGCTTCGGATGCACCCTCTGGAAGTCCGCGGCGAAGAACTCACCGGTCCTGAAGAGGTTTGGCATTCAGAGGGTCTTGAGGGAGCTCCGCGCAAGGGCACTTACTCCTGAGATGGCGGAGAGGCTGATATTCGACATCCTATCCCAGTAGCTACCCATTTCTGACCCAAAAGGTTTAAATCTGTCATCTTGAACTTCACCCAGGTGGTGAATAATGGTCACGAAAGAGGAAGTTGAGAACGCTATTAAAGCAGTCGTTGACGAAAAGTTCGTCAAATCCATCGAGGTGAACGAGAAGGGGGACGTCACCGTTACACTCGCGAAGGACACTCCCGACATAGACAACGTCCTCATAAAGCTCCACTCGGAGCTTGGGAAGCTCGAGGGAATCGGTTTGATAACCATCAACCGCGAACGCGAAGTTCAGGAAGGCGGTGAAAGCGTTGAGCTGACCGAGGAGGATATACTCGAGAAGCTCAAGGAGGTTATAGACCCCGAGATCGGAATCGACGTGGTGAACCTTGGCCTCATCTATGAGCTGAAGCTCAACCCTGACAACACAGTCTACGTCAGGATGACGATGACGACGCCGGGCTGCCCCCTTACCATGTGGATTCTCCGGGCCGTCGAGGACAAGATACTGGAGATTCCCGGCGTTAAGGACGCCGAAATCGAGCTAACCTTCGACCCGCCCTGGACGCCCGACAGAATCAGCCCGGAGTACAAGAAAAGGCTTGGACTCTACTGACCCATTCTGTCAATTTTTGTTCATCACCGGGCGGTTTGCTCCCTTTTTCTACGTATTTTCGTCTTTCAGCGTCCGTTCCTCCGACGAAAAGTTTATATTCGCCTGGGTTCATCTAAGTCCGGTGATGTTCCATGGCGTGGAAGGTTAAGATTGACCAGGACGTTTGTATCGGAGATGCCATCTGTGCCAGCCTCTGCCCGGACGTCTTTGAGATGGGCGACGAGGGCAAGGCCCAGCCGATCGTCGAGGTTATCGAGGACGAGAACCTCTACAACTGCGCCGTTGAGGCCGCTGAGGCCTGCCCGGTCAGCTGCATAACCGTTGAGGAGGCCTGAAGCCTCTTCTTTTTCCCTTCATTGCATACTGCTTTTCTGGGAGATTTAGAAGATAAAAGAGGAAAGGTCACTCCAGGCTAAGCCCGAACTTCTCCGCCTGTTCCAGTACGTACTCCCTTATCTCTCTCGCCTTTGGCAGCTCCGCCACTATCTCACCGTTCTCAATGAGCGGCTTGAGGAGCGGCTCGACCTTGGCCCCGCAGACCGGACATTTCTCCAGCTTTTTATCCGCTGGAACCCTGTGGTAGTGGCCGTTCCCGCAGCGGTATATCTGCTTCCTCCCGCTCAGCTTGCCGCGCTTGGTGATGGGCTTCCCTTCGATCTCCACGATGTCGAGGGAAAAGTCAACCGGCTTGGCGCTGGCTATGCTTCCACCGACGCCGAAGGCATCGGCTACGTCGACTATCTCCCTTATGCTATCCTCGTTCAGGCCACCGCTGACGAATATCTTAACCCAGTCGTAGCCCCTCAGGTCGAGCTCCCAGCGGACCTCCTCTATGATGCGCCTGAAGTTGCCCCTCCTTGAGCCAGGGGTGTCGAGCCTGACAGCGGTGAGCCTCTCTCCCAAAGCTTCAGCCACCATTAGGGCCTCGAACTTCTCGTCGCACAGCGTGTCCACCAGGGCAGTCCTCGGAACCTCGGGCTCGACCACCTCGTCGAAGTACTTCCAGGCCTTGACCTGGTCGCCAACCGTGAGGATCAGCGCGTGGGGCATGGTTCCAGCGGGCTTTTCTCCCATCATCTCCGCGCCGAGGACGCCGCTTACCCCGTCGCAGCCGCCTATGAAGGCCGAGCGGTCTATCATCGGGGCGATGGCAGGATGCATGTGCCTTATCCCGAAGGAGTAGACCGGCTTGAAGTTCGCGGCTATCTTCGTCCTGAGCGCCGCGGTGGCTATGCCGCTCGCCTGGCTGAGCATGCCGAGCATGGCGGTCTCATAGATTCCGAACTCCTCGTAAAAGCCCTCGACCTGAAGAACCGGCTCGTAGGGGTGGAATATCGTTCCCTCCGGCATGGCGTAGACATTTATCGGCAGCCCTTCGAGAAGCTTTGCAACCTCCTCGATCCCCGCCAGGACACCCCACTTCCAGCCGTGCGGGAGGCTCGTCGTTGTGACATCGGCGAAGACCTTTTTGTGGATGCCCTTTTCGACGAGTATCCTCCGCGTCCTGATGAAGTAAACGTCAGTGGTCTTTCCGGCTTTTATATCATCCTCGTGGGCAATGTAGAAATCCCTCATCTTCCTCACCTGAAACAACTTTTCCCTCTCCTGGATTTAAGGCTTTTCTGAGTAAAGTTTATCGGGAGAACTGTAAATCAATAAACATGGTGACCCTGAAACCCCTAAACGAACTTGTCTCCCTGAAGGGGAGAAGTGCACTCATCACGGGCGCGGCATCTGGAATAGGCCGCGCGGCGGCGATTAGATTTGCAGAGGCCGGGGCGGATTTGGAACTCGTGGATCTCAACGAGTCCGGGCTGGAGGAGACGAAGGCCCTCGCGGAGGAGTTCGGGGTGAGCGTTAACACCCACCGCATTGACCTCTCCAGGAAAATCGAGATAGACGCGCTCTGGAAGGAATTGGAGGGCAGCGAGCCGAACATACTCGTCAACAACGCCGGCGTCTACTGGTTCAGGGACTTCACGGAGGTTGATGAGGGCTTCTACGAAAAGGTCATGGAGATAAACCTCCACTCCGTCTTCTGGATGTGCCAGCACTTCGTCAGGGCGCGGAAGGATAAAGGCGGCGTCATCATCAACGTCAGCTCGATAGAGGCCTTCCTGCCCTTCGCGAAGGGCCTTGCCCATTACGACGCGGCCAAGCTCGGCGTCGTTGCGCTGACGAGGGCGATAGCGAGGGACTACGGGAAGAGAATCAGGGCGAACGTTATAGTCCCCGGCGGGATAGAGACCGAGGGAGTGAAGAGGCTCAAGAAGGAGGCGATAATGAAGCTCGACGTGGAGAAGATAAGCATATCCTTCAACTTCAACGCACGCCTGCCGATGGGCCGCTTCGGTCAGCCGGACGAAGTTGCCAGGGTGATGCTCTTCCTCGCGAGTGACCTGGCGAGCTACGTGAACGGCGCGGTGATCCCCGTGGACGGGGGATTCCTGTCAACATGAGCAGTTAGAGCGTTGTACCAGTATATTATTAACCTCTCCTCCCCATATTTCTCCGGTGAGCCTGATGGAAATGGATTTTAACATCGGCGAGGTAATCCCGGGCGGAATCCTTCTGGTCTCTTACGGTCAGTACAGCCTTGGATGGAAGATAGGCGTCGAGTACCTGAAGAGAGAAGTGGAGAAGGGTGCCTTTGGTATAATCCTGAACACCACCGTGCCCGTCAGGAAGCTATTTGAAAGGGCCAGGTCAGCTGGGTTCGACATTGTTGATGCAGGGAAAAATGGCCGGCTGGCCGTGATAGATTTATTCAACGAGGAGACTGCTCTTGACTTTGTATATCCCGTTGAGACTATAGACAGGACCCTCATAATCCCCCGAATTGAGAAGGTGACGGACGAAATAAATAAAGAACACAATCTGGCTGACAAAAGGGTTGTTGGTGTAATAACGACCCTCGACGGCCTCTACGAACTTTTTGGGGAGAAGTTTCTGAAGAACATGATACTCCAGTACCTGGTCCGGTCTGAGAGATTGCTCAGGGATGGATACGATCACTGGACGATGTTCATCGTCAACAGGGACACGATACCAAAGGAACTCCACGCCTGGATAGTCAGTGTGAGCGATTACGTGATTCTGACGGAGGGCATAATGGACAGAGCGAGCCTGATAGAGAACACGGTTCTCCTGAAGAGCCTGGCTCCATGGTTCACCCAGAGAATGTTCCAGACCACCGTGCCGGCGGAAAGGCTAAGATGAGTTCAGAGACTGAAGGGAAGTCCCACGTCCTCTCCCCTCTCCCTTTTGTGAAGCTCCCTCCTGTAGGCTTCGAGCGGCCTGTCCTCGACCCTCAGGTAGGCGGCGAAGGTCTTGGGCCTCTCCTCCAGCTCGTCGAAGAAGCGCGGGTAGTTCCTGTCCCTCACTATGTGGTGGTCGAGTATTATCTCCGCCCCTGTTTCGCGGATTATCTCGTTGAGGTTTTTAATGCCCGTCTCCCAGCTCCCCTCGGCACGCTTACCAAGGTATGTCGGCGGCCCCCCGGTTATCAGCAGGTCTGGGACCTTCTCGATTATCCACTCCACCGCTTTTCTGTTGAGGAGCTGAATATCGCCCGCGTGGATGAACCTCTTCCCGTCGTCTATGAGCGTCATCACAACGAAGCCCAGTTTTGACCCCTCTCTCCCGTGCGACACTGCCGGCGAGAACTCCAGCGTAACGCCGCCGAGGTCGAAGCTCCTTCCATCGGCGAATTCGATGCCCCTGGCTATCGGCTCCGCTTTCTTGAGGAAGGCCCAGGCGCGCTTCCTCTGGCTGAAGTTTATGTTTTCCCGTGGGTGCTTTATGAAAAGGAGCTTTCCTGAGTAAATTTCTTTAGCATACTCCTCGCTCGAGCTCTCGTAGAGACCCTCGAAGAAGGGCGTGTGGTGGTCGTAGTGGTAGTGAGAGATGGTCACCACGTCGGCCCTCCTCGCGTAGCCCTGGAGCTTCCTCCTCATCGTGTGGAGTGCTTCTATTTCGACCTTCGCCGGCGGCAGGCCGTAGCGCTTCGGCCCGAGGGCGACACCTGGGTCTATTAGGAACCTTATCCCACCGGCTTCCACGAACGTTGCCAGGCTCCTCACGCCGAGGCTTTCGGAGGCGAGTGGGATGATGCGCATGGTCTTAGTTAGAGGTTTCCCTTTAAAGATTGCTTCCCATGCTCACTGGGTATGGCTTGGACTTACTCCATCAACTCAGGTCTCTGGGTGTGAGCGGTTTAACGTTCTCTTTCCTACAAAGCTCCAGGGCCTTTTCCGTAAAGCCGGACTTTGAGAAGAAAAACATCACTGCCGACCCAAACTCCTTTTTCACTTTTTTCAGGAATGCCTCCACGTCCTTGTATGTTGCAGGCCTCTCCCGCCACTTGACCTCAAGCACGTAAATCTTATCCCCAAACGCAACCCCATCAAACTCAACGTTACCCCTTCTGTAGCTCTTAAAATCAAGCCCAAACATCTCCCGCATCTTTTCTCTGATCTCGGCCTCCTTTGCAAGTCCAAGCTCCATCTTCGCCCTGAGGTACTTTTCCTCCAGCTCCCGAATCAGCTCTTCCAAAAACTTCTCACGCTTGAGCTCAAGCTCGGTAATGCCTAGATACGTCTTTGCAAGCCAGAAGCGCATAAGCTTGTCCGCGAAGTAGTACCTCCCGCCCTGTTTTACAATCAGATCAGTCCTCAGCAGGAACTTTAGGTAGTTTGAGACCTCCCCCGTGGGTTTGTTCAGACGTTTCGCTATATCTGAGAGCCTTAACCCTTCCTCCTGGGCCAGTATGAGAAGAATCTGCTTATGAACGGGCCCCCGATGGGCCCTCGATAGGGACTCATTAAAAACGTACTCTAAATGCATGTGTATGTCACCCTTTTCAGTCAGCAGTTCGGTAAGAAAGGCATAGTGGACTTCCTTCCGTCCAACTTTTTCAAAGCCCTCCTCAATCAAACGTCTGCATACAGCCAAAACATAAAATGGGTGTCCTTGAGTGAGTTTGTGTATTAACCCCAGCGCCGACTGGGTAGGTCCAACTCCAGCCCTGTCCAGGGTTGTTTTTGCGAATTGTACTGTATCCTCTTTTGGCAAACCTTTCAGATATATCCTGCGAAACTGACCAAAAAATGGATTCTTCGGTTCTAATATTTCCTCCATCATCCTAATTGCGGAACCAGAGACAATATACGCAATATTCTTCTGCTTTTCGGTGAGTGCACGCATCGTATCCAAAAATCCCCTGAAATTAAGAACCTCCTGGAACTCATCAAGGATGAACAGGGCTTTCTGGTTCGTATTAGCCAAGATAGCCTCCTGTGTTTCAAACAGAGTCTCAAGAGTACCCGCTTTAATGGCTTTGACCTCTTTATCAACTCCGAGCTTTGCTGAAAGAATCAGCAGGTCATCCCAGTTCAAAAGTTCCCTCCTTTCGACGTTTATCCCCAGGATGTTGGAGAGTTCATACAAAAGCTCCCTCGTGTATGCAAAGACAAATGAGTCCAAACTTCCAATCCTTTGAAGGTTTAGGTAGGGAATTACTCCATGGGTTTTCTCCTTGAACTGCAGGAGGAGTTCGGTCTTTCCAATTCTCCTGGGGCCAATAACGGCAATGTTAACCTTGTCTCCATTCTTCAATAGTTCATACGCAGACTTCAATATCCGGAGCTCTTTCCTCCTGTCAACAAACATTGTATACACCTTACAATTTTATGCATAAGATTGTAATGCATTATGATTTAATACATTTTTGGTTTCTTTTGGATTGAAACCTGCGGGGGTCAGGATATGGGGTGATAGCAGGGGATAAAAATGAGAAGAACTCTAAACTCTTTTATTTCCTCGTTGGGTTTAACATAGCCTCAATGTGTTTGAGCTTTAGAACGTCTCCGAGTGGGGCTAAGAGTTCTCCGACCTTCAACAAAACTCCAGCGCCGGGGATGATTGGGGCAAAGATTAACCTCGCCTCCGCCAGCCCCAACCAATCAACCACAAAACCGTAGATGAGGTAGAAGAGACCATGCCACTTATGAACAATTAACCCCGAGTGGAATGCCAATGAATAAAAAGAAATCAGCTGAGTTTTGAAATATTGGCAGCAATGGGACAGATGAGTCAAGCTATCGCTAAAAGAGATTAGAAAAGGTTAGGGGAATAAAATTGTGATATTTTTAGTTAACCGACGACATTATCCTTCATCCTTTCCGGTTCCAGTTTTTAACAGCAAAACCTTTTAACCCCCCATTCCAGAGCACCTTCGAGGGGGTGGGATGACGGGTTCACTTTACCCGATGATACCCACTCCGCCGAAAATGCCCGTTAGCCGAAAAACCGGTTTGGGAATGCAGATTGGAAACCCGCCCGTGATGAGTGTCATCCCTCCTGATGCCAAGATGATGACATTATCCCCACCTGAGGTGGTTCCATGCTCGGATTCTTCAAGAAAAAGAAGAAGGAAACCTACGGGCCGCTCGTCTACCTGAGCGAGCCCACGATACTCTATCACACCCACACTGAGAAGGCCATTATTGAGATACTCGAGGAAAAGCTCGGCTCCAACAACTTCGTGGTTCCCTCCGACTACGGTCTCAGGACAACCGACCACATGATTCCAGACGCGGAGATATTCGTGGCCATAGCGATAGTCGGGAAGTTCACCTCCCTCGTCGTCAGGGAGATTGAGATGGCCAAAAAGCACGGAAAGAAAATCTACACCCTCGACGTGGCCAGAAAGGGTGATGAGATACTCTACCTCTTCGAGGAGGGAATCCCCGAGAGGATAGAGTGGCTAACCCCAGAGGAAACCCAGGAACTCTACGCGGCCTTCCGCGGCGAGGACTTCTCGGGATTCATGAAGTTCTTCTTCGGCGACAGAAAAAGACAGTGGTGAAAAAGAAAGAACTCACGCGTTAGCCCTTCTGGACCTTATGTACTCGTCTATCGCCTTCGCGGCCTTCTTTCCGTCGCCCATGGCGAGGATAACCGTTGCTTCGCCCCTTATCGCGTCACCGCCAGCGAAGACTCCCGGAATGCTCGTCATAAGATTCTCGTCCACAACGAGCGTTCCGTCTGGATTGGTTTCAAATCCGCTGGCTTCAACGAGTATCTTGTTCGGCTCAAGGCCGATAGCTATGATGACGGTGTCGGCTTCAAGGGTAACGTACTCACCGGTTGGCTCTATCTTCCTCTTTCCGCGACTGTCGCGCTCCTCCAACGGGCGCATCTTCATGAACTTGACCGCCTTTACCTTGCCGTTCTCGTCGCCGATGAACTCGACCGGTGTGAGGAAGAACTCAAACTTAACTCCCTCCTCTTCGGCGTGCGCTATCTCCTCTATCCTCGCGGTCATATCCTCCCTTCCGCGGCGGTAGGCGATGGTAACTTCAGCCCCGAGCCTGAGCGCGGAGCGCGCCGCGTCCATTGCCGTGTTTCCGGCACCTATCACTATGACCTTCTTTCCGACGGCTATCGGCGTGTCGTACTCCGGGAACTTGTAGGCCTTCATTAGGTTTACCCTCGTCAGGAACTCGTTGGCGCTGTAAATCCTGTCGAGAAGGATTCCGGGTATGTTGAGGAGCTTCGGCGTTCCAGCTCCGGTGCTGATGAAGGCGGCGTCGTACTCCTGGAGGAGCTCTTCAACAGTCACAGTCTTACCCACGATGTAGTTGGTTTTGACCTCAACGCCGAGCTTCTCCAGCTTGTCAAGCTCGGTCTTGAGGATGTCCTTCGGCAGCCTGAACTCGGGGATGCCGTACATGAGCACTCCGCCCGCCTCGTGAAGGGCCTCGAATATGGTGACCTTGTAGCCCATCTTTGCAAGTTCGAGGGCGCAGGTGAGTCCAGCCGGCCCGGCGCCGACGACGGCGACCTTTCCTTTTCCGTCAGTTTCGGCTATGAACTCCCCGAGAAGTTCCTCGTCTATGCCCTTCTCCCTTGCGTAGTCGGCCACGAAGCGCTCAAGCTTGCCGATGTTTATGGGGTCCCCCACTTTTCCCATGACACACGGGGCCTCACACTGCTCCTCCTGCGGGCAGACCCTTCCGGTAACGGCCGGCAGGGTGTTGTCGTTCCATATGACGCGCAGGGCGTTCTTAACGGCTTCGTCAGGGTTGTCCGCGTTCTCGCGGAGGGCCTTCAGGAAGCCCGGGATGTTGATGTGAACGGGACAGCCCTTAATACACGGGGCGTACTCCGGCGGACACTGTATGCAGCGTTCCGCCTCCTTAACCGCCGAGGCGAAGTCGTAGCCGAGGTTGACCTCGACGAAACTCTTAATGCGCTCCTCAACGGGCCTCTCCGGAGTGGGAACGCGCTCCTTGATGAGCTTTGGCCTCGCCATTCAGACCACCCCCTTGGACTCAAGGTAGTGCTTCTTTGCAATCTCCTGCTCGCGAACGAAGCGGGAGTCGCGTCTTATGACGTCGTCCCAGTCCACCTTGTGGGCGTCGAACATCGGGCCATCGCGGCAGGCGAACTTTATCTCACCGTCGTAGAGTATCCTGCAGGAGCCGCACATGCCGGTTCCGTCCACCATTATCTGCCTTACCGTGACGATGGTCGGTATTCCGTACTCCTTCGTAAGCTCCGCGAGCTTCTTGAGCGACCCCAGCTTTCCGCCGCCAAAGACTATATCCACCTTATCCTTCTCGATGAGCTCCTTCAGAACGTCGAGGTAGTGCCCCTTGATTCCGCGCGAGCCGTCCTCCGTGGTGAGGTAGTGCTCGTCCGCGACGGGCTTCGCCAGGAACTTCTCCGGGTAGGAGTGGGCTTTGTCCTCGAAGGTCTGAATCGAGATGGTGTAGTTGCCAGCCTCTTTCATGGCCTTGAGCGTGGCGTAGTTCTCCGCCTGGCCGCAGACTGCGTCGGAGACGAAGACGACGTTTCCGTAGTGCTTGACCTCGATCGGCGTTCCAAGAGGTCCCGCAACGGCGTAGAGGGAGTCTCCAACGTCGAAGTTGTCCCAGAGGTCGAAGGTGGTCTTCCCGTGCCTCCTGATGAACATGCCTATCCTTCCGGTCTCCCTGTCGGCGTAGTAGATGGACATGGGAATCCTTTCGCCCTTCTCATGTATCATCAAAACGACAAACTGGCCGGGCTTCCAGGCCCTGGCCACGTGCGGTGCCTCGACCTCCATGAAGAAGTCCCTAACGTCGAGTTCTTCTTTGGCAGTTATCCGGTACATGGATGCATCACCTTGAGCATTTGTTCAAGTTTGTTCACTTTTGGTTTAGGACGAGTGGCTTTTATATAGATTTTTTAAACCAAAGGTTGAGAACGGCGGTACCTGAAGGACGGCGTATAAGCCCCGTGCCGGGAGAAAGGCTTTTTACGCCCCGACCCCAAGTAACCGGGGGGATAAAAATGGTCGAAATACCCAAGAGCCACCCGCGCTACTGGAGCCTGTACTACCGGGAGAAGATCATCGAGGGAATGGAGAAGGGCATGACCGCCAAGGCCGGGCTGATAGCCCACGGCCGCGGTGAGGCCTTTGACTACCTCATCGGGGAGAAAACGATAGAACCCGCCGAGAGGGCCATGCGCGCCGCCGTCGCGAAGCTTCTCCTGGCGAAGCACCCCGTTATTTCCGTCAACGGCAACGTCGCGGCACTTGTTCCAAAGGAAACGATAGAGCTGGCAAAAGCGCTAAACGCCAAGCTCGAGATAAACCTCTTCTACCGCACGGAGGAGCGCGTTAAAGCCATAGCGGAGGAGCTGAGGAAGCACGATCCTGATGTGGAGCTCCTCGGCATAAACCCCACCAGGAGAATCCCAGGTCTCGAGCACGAGCGGGGAAAGGTGGACGAGGAGGGGATATGGAAGGCCGACGTCGTTGTCGTCCCGCTGGAGGACGGCGACAGGACCGAGGCCCTCGTGAGGATGGGCAAGTTCGTGATCACCGTTGACCTCAACCCGCTATCCCGCTCGGCGAGGATGGCGGACATAACCATCGTCGACAACATAGTCCGCGCGTATCCCAGAATGATGGAGCTGGCGAGGGAGATGAAGGACTACAGCAGGGAAGAGCTTCTCGCGATTCTGGAGGGGTACAACAACGAAAAAACGCTGGGCGACGTGCTCATCCACATGAAGCGCAGACTGGCCAAGCTGGCCGAAGGAGGGGTCTGGAGGAAGAAGACGCTGGAGTGAGCTCAGAACTCCTTCTCCGTCTTTTCTACCAGCCTTCTGAGGCCGGCAATGAGCTCCGCCTCACTTCCAACGTTCGATATCACCAGCGGAACCCTCTCACGCTCGGCAAGCTTTACAGCGAGCTCGTCGAGCTTCTTTACGCCGTGGAGAACAACCACCGCCGGCTTGAGGCCCTGAACGCGGACCGCTATCATCGGGCTCCTTCCCGTTGTGACCTTGGTGAATATCAGCGCCCTCTCGGTCGTCCAGCCGTAGAGCTTGAGGAACTCCTCGCTGCTCATCTCAAGGATCGCCTTTATGCTGTCGACGACAGTGTAGCCGTATATGCGCCTGTCGAGGAGGTGCATGTTGGCGACGACCTCCCCCCTGACGGCCCCAACGAGGTCCTTTATGGTTATCGGAAGGGCGAACTCCCTGATGTCAAGTATGGCGCTCGTGGGAAGCTCGCTGCCGAGGGTCTTGCTGAACGCGCGTATCACGTTCCCACCGCGCTTCTCGTCTATCTCAAGCAGGGCCTCGACGAACTTCCGTATCGTGGACGCGCCGGGGCTCTTCCTCCTGCCGCCCTCGTAGTCGCTTATGACCGAAGAAGAGACGCCGAGGTATTCGGCGAGCTCGGTCTGGCTGATTCCGAATATCTCACGCCATTTGCGCATGGTTTTACCGGGGTCGGAGGAGAGGGTTATTTCCCCCGCTATCCTCTTTGCCAGGGCTTCTTTCTCCTTTTCAAGCATGTTGGTAAAGTGTTCGTCAATCGTTATAAGCTTTTCGGCAATTGCCTAACATTCTCTCCCTCAAGCTTAAAAACTCCCCGCCCTACGCTCCCCGGTGAGGCTCATGGCGATATACTTCATAGGGCTTGGCCTTTACGACGAGAGGGACATCACGCTCAAAGGGCTTGAAACCGCCAGAAAATGCGACCTGGTCTTCGCCGAGTTCTACACGTCTCTTCTAGCCGGAACAACGCTGGACAAGGTCGAAGAACTCATCGGAAAGCCCATCCGGAGGCTCAGCAGGGAGGAGGTTGAGCTCCACTTCGAGCGCATCGTGCTGAGTGAGGCGAAGGAGAGAGACGTGGCATTCCTCACCGCGGGCGATCCGATGGTGGCGACGACGCACTCCGACCTCAGGATAAGGGCCAGGGAGCTCGGAATCGAGAGCTACGTCATCCATGCCCCAAGCATCTACTCGGCGATAGCGATAACCGGACTGCAGATATACAAGTTCGGGAAGAGCGCCACAGTGGCTTACCCCGAGAAGAACTGGTTCCCCACGAGTCACTACGACGTAATAAGGGAGAACAGGGAGCGCGGTCTCCACACGATGCTCTTCCTTGACATAAAGGCCGAGCAGAACCGCTACATGACGGCCAATGAGGCGATGGAAATACTGCTCCAGGTAGAGGATATGAAGAAGGAAAACGTCTTCACCCCCGATACGCTGGTCGTGGTTTTGGCGAGGGCCGGCTCGCTGAACCCGACGCTCAGGGCGGGATACGTCAGGGACATGCTCAAGGAGGACTTCGGAAGGCAGCCCCACGTGATGGTCGTTCCGGGTAGGCTCCACATAGTCGAGGCGGAGTACCTGGTGGCCTTCGCGGGGGCCCCGAAAGATATACTCGACGGAATCTAGCGAAAGCTTTATATTTCTCACCCCACCCATTATTCCGGGGACGGGCCCGTGGTCTAGCCTGGTTATGACGCCGCCCTCACACGGCGGAGGTCCGGGGTTCGAACCCCCGCGGGCCCACCATAAGAAACTTTTGCCAAGCAAAAGTTTCATCAAAGTTAGTAGCTCCTTCTCGAAGCCAAGTCTTTGAATGGTTTTTCTTTAACGCGTACTCGAATGTTGAGAACGCATGGGATTACCTATTTTAATTTGGTTTAACTTTAAAATAGACGCCCGAAGGGCGTCAACGGAGAGTAAACCCTTCACATGAATCCTTTCTCTTAAAGTGTTCTCGTTTGAAGAACGAACATTCAAAGTGCAAAAACCATTTCACATTACATTTTAATGGAGAGCTACTAACGTTTGGTCAAGCTTTTTCTAAAAGCTTGCTGGCGAAAAGTTTGATCAAGGTTCGTGATTCTTTTGTGAAGTGCTCTTTTGAGATGGTTTGCCTTTTGTAACGTGTGTTTTGGTAGGGAATTCCTTGTTTAAGTTGCTTTGTTTGTGTGGGGTTTACTTCTCCCGCGCTCCTTTGGAGCGCTTTTGGAGTTAAACCCGCATTTCGGAGCTTTGAGAGTGAATTTCTTCTCAAAAATGACCGTTTGGCAGTGCAAACTCTCTTCAACTGCACTTTGGGAAGAAGAATCACGAACTTTGATGAAACTTTTCGTCAGAAAAGTTTCTTTGGTCAAGGGCAGTACTTCACAAAAATGAAATGGGTTGGGGCGTTATGGTGGAGAGCACTGACCTAACTGAGCATTGACAATCCCATTGCCCCAATCAGAACCAGCGTCAATATCAGTATCAGGAGATAAAATATCAGCGCGGCCGTAAAAAATCCAAGTCCGAACTTGAATCCGTCTCCAAACGACAGCCCCTTCTTCTCTTCTCCCATGGTGCACCTCCCCGTTTCTCTGTGTGGCTATCCCGGACACACATGCGTTTATTTCTTTTGAAGGATTACTTTAATGGCTAATAAATCTTCCGCTTCAGGTTTAACGCGGAGAACGATACCAATGGAAGTTAGATTGGATATTTTTGGGCTGGCTTTGGAAGAGGCTATGGAGCCCAACATGAAACTTTATGATGTGCTCCAGAGTCCGATCGCCCGAAAAGGATGTTCCTGGGTAAGGAAGTTCCAGAAATTATCGTAAAACTGGAATGGTGCGGTGGCCGGGATTTGAACCCGGGTCACCGGCTTGGAAGGCCGGTGTCCTAGACCAGGCTAGACTACCACCGCACGCGAGAAGTGGTGGGGCGAGGGGGATTTGAACCCCCGACACCCGGATCTTCAGTCCGGCGCTCTCCCAGGCTGAGCTACCGCCCCACGCCCAAAGATAAGGGGCAGGCAGAGATTTATAAATCTTGCGGTGGGCCGGGGCGACACTGCACTGCTGTGGGGATTTTGAGCGGACGTCATATCTTGGGCTTAACCGCGTAAACAGTCCTGTCCTCCCCGATAGCCTCAATCAGACCGCGATGGCGCCGCACACAGCTCTCACACTCACCGCAGTGTATCGGCTTTCCGTCCTCGGTGAAGCCCTTCGGCATGTAGCAGGAGTTGGAGTACTCGTACTTCGCGTCCAGCTCCTTCAAAAGCCTTGCTATTCCCTTCTTGTCGAGGTCTATGAGCGGTGCAACGACCCTCACATCGGCCATTGTGCCGTATTTCAGCATCTCGTTCATTCTCTCCACGAACTCGGGCGTGTTGTCGGGGAAGGTGGCCCCTTCCTCCGCATTGAAGCCGACTATTATGTCCCCGCCGCCGAGCGCATCGAGGAGCGATGCGGCGACGCTTATCAGAACGACATTTCTAGCCGGGACCCAGACGCTTTTTGCAGTCTCCTGGGCGACACTCATGTCCTCAAGCTCCTCCGCGGTAACCTTCGGCGTTTCCCCTCCAACGAGGGTAGTTCCCCTCAGCTTCGAAAACTCCTCCAGAAAGTCGAGGCGGACTATTTTGAGCGGAACGTCCAGCTCCTTCGAAAAGAACTCCGCCACCCTGTTCGTGACCCTCTCCTCATTGCTCCCGTAGTTGATGACGAGCATTATGACCTCATCGTAGTTCCTCTTCGCCCAGTACAGGCAGGCCGTCGAGTCAAGACCCCCCGAGAACAACACCACAGCGCGCTTCATTCCAGCACCTCCGGAAGCAGTTTAATCCCAAGTTTTCCGGCACGGTTTCTAAGCTTTTTGTCGTAGGTCGCGAGGGTTCCGACCTTCCGTGCCACCGCGAGGATTACGGAGTCGTTGTAGTGCTTCAGGCCAAGGTTCCCGAAGAGGTCGAAGGCCTGGAGAAGATACCCTCTGTCATCGGCGAGGCTGACCCTCTCGTTTAAGAAAATCCTTGAAACGACTCTCTCTGCTTCTTTAGGAGAAACCCCAGCGACGGCCAGATTCCAGATGAGTTCGTACACGACAATCGCTGGCAGCACAACCTTATCGAGGGAGTTTATCAGCTCCCTTGCCTCTCCGTATCTCTCGGAGCTTCTGTTGAGTGAATAAAGGAGGACGTTGGTGTCAATGACCGCTACTCCTCCCATTTGGACGCCTCCATGAGAACCATTCTTGAGTTCTTCTCTATCTCTTCGGGCGTGAAATCCCTGCCCAGATTGAGGCTCGGCCACTCTGTTTCGGCCTTTTTGAGGACTATCTCATCTCCTCTCAGCTCAACGGTGAGGTACTCGCCTTCCCTTATCCCGAGAGCCTTCCTGATCTCCGCCGGAATCGTTATCTGATAGTTCCGGGTGACCTTCGTTACCGGCATAGTAGTTCACCATAGTATAGTAGGCCCTTCAACTATAAATGCCTTACTCAATGGCAAGGCCGACTATCTCCTTCACGCTCGAAAAGCCCTCCTCCTCAAGATACCTCACGATTCCCTCGTTTATCTCCCTGAATACCTTCCATCCGCGGAGTGAAACAGCGGTGCCGATCTGAAGGGCTGAAGCTCCAGCGAGGAGGAACTCGACCGCGTCCTGCCAGGTGGTTATCCCCCCGATTCCAATGACCGGGATATCAAGGGTTCTCGCCAGGTCGTAGACGGCTCTCAGCGCGACGGGCTTAACGCCTGGCCCGGAGTAACCACCAACGCGGTTGCTGAGGATCGGCCTTTTCGCGTAGATGTCAATCGCTATTGCCTTCAGAGTGTTTATCGCCGAGACCGCATCGGCTCCGGCTCTTTCCGCGGCCAGGCCAAGCTTGGTTATGTCATCTATGTTGGGCGTCAGCTTCGCTATCACAGGCCTGTCGGTCGCATCTTTGACTGCCCTGACGACTTCGTAGACGTTCTCCGGCTTCTGGCCGATTTCCATGCCGTAACCCCTCGCGTGGGGGCAACTGAGGTTCAGCTCGAAGGCGTCCGCCACGTCGCTCAGCTTTTCCGCCAGAAAGGCGAACTCCTCGGGCGTTCCACCGAAAATTGAGACTATGAGTGGAAATTCGAAGGTGTAACCCTCGACCATCTCGAGGAAACCCCTCCAGCCAGGGTTCGGTAGGCCCATCGCGTTTATCAGGCCGTAGGGAAGCTCCACGATTGTGGGGTTGTCGTAGCCCTCCCTCGGTTCGATGCCGATGGATTTCGTAACCACGCCGCCGGCGCCCTCCTCGTGTGCCCTGATCCACTGCTCCGGCACCTTGTCGTTTATTCCGGATGCGAGAATGAGCGGGTTCTCGAACCTTATCCCGAAAAGCTCGACCTCAAGGCTCGGCATCTTAACACCTCGAAGTCAAAAGAGAACACCCCCTATTAAGGTTTTGCCTGTGGCTTGTTATTTCTCAGAGAAGCTCTAGCGGCGGCGGGCGCGCCCGGGGGTGGGAACCCTCCACCGCCCGTTTCCACCGGGGCTCGCTCACCCCCGCTACCCCACGAGCGCCGAACGTCCCGCCTACCGCTGCTCCCTTCCGGGCCTGGCGGGGTTCGGCGGGTAAAGGGCGTTAGTCCGGCCCTCCAGCCGGACCCCACCCACCGCCGGCCCCGTGGGACGAGGGATCACCGTTGTGCCCCGGCTTCCACGGGCGGCTTTGGGAACCGCCCCCCGGGCTTCGGCCCCGGCATATCGACGGTTTCCGGTTGCAGGGGACGCCGAACCCCCCGGCCTAGCCCGCCGCCAGCTAACTTATCCGCCCCCGGATATATAAAGCTTTGGTAGTCCTGAAACCAAAGGTGAAGAACCTTCGGATTGAAAAATTTTCATAAATGCATGAACGAATAGGTGCATGGGTGATACACCATGCGCTTAACTGAGCATCCTGTTCTGCGTTTTGAGCGCGGCAGGGAGGTTACAATATACTTTGAAGGACGGCCGATCAAGGCATACGAGGGGGAAACGATAGCGACGGCCCTTCACGCCGCTGGAATCAGGGTTCTAAACTACTCCGCCAACGAGAGACGCCCAAGGGGTCTCTTCTGTGCCATCGGCAAATGCTCCTCGTGTCTGATGGTCGTGAACGGAATCCCGAACGTCAGAACCTGCATAACCCTCGTCGAGGACGGCATGAGGATTGAACCCCAGCACGGAAAGGCCAAGCTGCCGAAGGAAGCAAAGCCGCCTGAGTTCAGGAACGCGAAGGTCGTGAGGGCGGACATCGTGATAATCGGCGGCGGTCCTGCAGGTCTGATGGCGGCCATACATGCGGCGGATGCTGGTGCGAAGGTTGTTCTCTTCGATGAGAACCCCATGCTCGGCGGCCAGCTCGTCAAGCAGACCCACAAGTTCTTTGGCAAGCGCGAGCAGTTCGCGGGAGTCAGGGGCGTGGAGATAGCCAAAATTCTTGAGGATGAAGCCAGGAAGAGGGAGAACATCAAAATCTTCCTTGAAACGTCCGCCGTTGGAATCTTCCAGGACGGCGACGAGAAGCTCGTTCTGGCGGTCAAAAACAACCGAGAGCTGATAGAGTTCCGTGGAAGGGCTGTCATTGTCGCCACCGGTGCGATGGAGAAGATGATACCCTTCGAGAACAACGATCTGCCCGGAATCTACGGTGCCGGAGCTATACAGACGCTCATGAACACCTACGGCGTCAAGCCCGGCGACCGCGTTTTAATCGTCGGTGCCGGCAACGTGGGACTTATTCTGGCGTATCAGCTCATTCAGGCCGGCGTTGAGGTGAAGGCGATAGTCGAGGCCATGCCAAAGGTCGGCGGCTACTTCGTCCATGCTGCCAAGGTTAGAAGGCTTGGAGTCCCAATACTCACGAGACACACGATTCTCCGTGCCGAGGGGAAGGAGAAGGTTGAGAAGGCCGTTGTGGCACAACTCGACGAGAACTGGCGGGTCATCCCCGGAACGGAGAGAACCTTTGAGGTTGACGTCATAGCGCTCGCAGTCGGTCTGAGGCCCAGCATCGAGCTCCTCCACCAGGCAGGCTGTCAGATACGCTACGTACGCGAGCTCAGCGGGCACGTGGCCCTCCGCGACGAGTGGATGGAGACCACCGTTAGGGGAATCTTTGTTGCCGGAGACTCGGCCGGGATAGAGGAGGCAACGACCGCAATGCTCGAGGGCAAGGTCGCCGGAATTGCAGCCGCGCTGCGGCTGGGCATAGCGGACGAAAGCTGGCTGAAGGAGATGGAGAAAGCCCAGAAGGACCTCGTAGAGTTCCGCTCCGGCCCGTTCGGCAGGCACGTGCTTGAGGGGATTAAGAAGGCTCTGGTGGTGAGAGAATGAGCGAGATTCCGGAGTACCTCAGAAGGGGCTACATAACGCCCGAAGAGCTTCAGGAGTTCATTCCGCTTCCGAGCGAGGAGAGGCTGAGGAAAAGACCGGTTGCGATTCCGGAGTGCCCGCAGGAGATTCCGTGCGCCCCGTGCAGGGAGATATGTCCGACCGAGGCCATAAGCATGCCCACCCCCAACGACCTGCCCATCGTCGACTACGACAGGTGCATAGGATGCTCTCTCTGCGTCCAGATATGCCCGGGCCTGGCCTTCTTCATGGTGCACTACGTTGGCGACAAGGCAAGGATAACGATGCCCCACGAGCTTCTTCCGCTGCCCAAGCGGGGCGAGGAAGTAATCCTGCTCAACAGGGTCGGCGAGCCGGTCGGAAGGGGGAAGGTGATCACGGTAGTTCCCAGGGAAAAGAGCAAGGGAGATACACCGATAATCACCGTTGAGGTGCCGATAGAGCTGGCCTGGGAGGTTAGGGCGATTAAGGTGGTGAGAGAATGACCGTCGAGATATTATACGCTGGGTGCCAGGAGATGGAACACCTCTGTAAGGTTCACACTCACATGCCCGAAGGGCACATCAGAAACATTCCGCCAGCGCTTTCGAAGAAAGGGCTGTGGAGGTGATGAAAATGGCCGGGAAGAAAATAGTCTGCCGCTGTAACGATGTCACCGTTGAGGAGGTCGAGGCGCTCATCGATTCGGGCGTCACTGACATCGAGGAGATAAAGCGCCTCCTCCGCATAGGAATGGGTCCCTGCCAGGGAAGGACGTGCATCCCGATAGTGCTTGGCATACTCGCGAGGAAGACCGGGAAGAAGCAGGAGGACATTCCACTGCCCCGTGCGAGGGTTCCAACCAGGCCGGTCCGCGTAGAGGTTATAGTGGGTGGTGCCGATGAGTAAAATCGCCATTATCGGCGGGGGAATAATAGGAGTTGCCACCGCCTACGAGCTGGCCAAACTCGGGGAGGAGGTCATCCTCTTCGAGAAAGGCTACTTCGGCTCGGGCTCGACTTTCCGCTGTGCGACGGGAATCAGGGCGCAGTTCACGGACGAGGCCAACATCAGACTCATGAAGCACTCCGTGGAGAGATGGGAAAAGCTTGAGGAGGAGCTGGAGAGCGACATAGTCTTCAGACAGACCGGCTACCTGTTCCTCGCCACAAGCGAGGAGGAGGTTGAGGCGTTTAAGGCGAACATAAAGCTCCAGAACAGATTCGGTGTCCCAACGAGGCTCATCGACATGGACGAAGCGAAAGAGATAGCCCCGATCCTCAACACCGAGCCCTTCCTCGCCGGGGCGTGGAACCCGAAGGACGGGAAGGCGAACCCCTTCAAGACGCTCTTTGCCTACCTGTTCCGCGCGAGGGAGATGGGTATCGATGCGCGCGAGCACACCGAAGTCATTGGCTTCGAGCACGAGGGGAACACCATAACGGCCGTGAAGTTCCGCCACAACGGGAGGATCGAGAGGGTTAGGGTAGATGCCGTCCTCAACGCGGCCAACGCCTGGGCGCCGCTCATCAACGAGATGGCTGGCTTAAAGCGGGACCTCGTTCCCATCACCGCCTACAAGCATCAGCTCGTCAAGACCGAACCTCTGGAGCCGGGACAGGCTGAACCGCTGGTCTGCCCGCCGAGCTGGAACGATGCTTACATCATTCAGGACGGCGAGGACGGTGGAATAATCTGCGGTGCGGGAATAGAGCACAGAGCTAAAAGCTTAGACGACGTCGAGCCTACCTACGACTTCCTGCGCGGTGTTCTCCGCTATGCCGTGAAAATCGCCCCGCCGCTCCGCTATGCACACATCGTCCGTCAGTGGGCGGGCTTCTACGCGAAAACGCCCGACAGCAACCCGGCATTAGGAAAGCTCCTGGACAACTTCTACATCGCGGCTGGCTTCAGCGGGCACGGCTTCATGATGGCCCCGGCGGTCGGGCAGGCCATGGCCGAGCTGATTTCAAAGGGCCGCTCCAAGGTCCCGCTCGACTGGGAGTGGTACGACCCCTACCGCTTCGAGAGGGGAGAGCTGAGGACTTCGGCCTTCCAGATAGGGTGAGCTACCCCTCACTTTCGTTTTCCTTTATGACCTCAATCAAAGGGATTCCTTCGAAGTCTCTGTCCAGGGTGGCGAGCTTCCGAATTCCGTTCTCGACCATTGAGCCTAGTATCTTTGCATCGTGAAGCAGCAGGCCGTATCTCTCCGCAAGACTCAACGCAAGAAACACATCGGGGTCTTTCAGAGAGAAATCAACTTAACGGCCCGTTCGGTGAGTTCGGTTTCAAAGATTACGTTCAGAAGGACACTGCTATCCACGAAGGTCGCGGTACTCCTCAAGATACTCACGAAGCTCCCTCCACGAAGCCTTTTCTCTCCTTACCTTTCTTTTCCCGGTTGCAAGGGACTTCAACACCTGTGCCCGCGCAAACAGCTCCGCTAACTCGCCGATTGCTTTTTCATCAGCCCCCTCCGGAACGCGCACCCTAACCGTTATCTCCATGCCCCACACCAACATACTTTCCCCTTTTAAGTTGATAACGCTTTCGGGTTGACTGATTCTAGGCAAGAAAAAGGTTATAAAGGGGCCCCGATTAGCATCGTGAGGGTCATCATGAGGATAGTCTTCGATATAGGCGGTTCGGTTCTTGTCCCCGACGACCCGGACGTTGATTTTATAGGGAAAATGGCTTACGAGCTCATCAAGATAAGCGAGGATCACGAGGTTGCGGTGGTAGTCGGCGGCGGAAAGGTTGCCAGGAAGTACATTAAGGCAGCGAAGACCTTCACGCCCAACGAGACCTTCAAGGACTACATCGGAATTCACATCACCCGCGCCAACGCGATGCTTCTCATCGCTGCCCTCGGCGAGAAGGCCTATCCCTTCGTCATTCAGGACTTCAGGAAGGCCTGGGAGGTCATACAGCTCAAGAAGATACCGATAATGGGCGGAACTCACCCCGGCCACACGACCGATGCGGTTTCGGCTCTCCTCGCCGAGTACCTCCAGGCCGACCTTCTCGTCGTGGTGACAAACGTTGACGGCGTCTACGATTCTGATCCGAGGAAGAACCCGAACGCGAAGAAGCTCGACAGGATAACCGTCGACCAGCTTGTCGAGATTGCCATGCAGGCCGAGAGCAAAGCGGGAGGAAGCGGCGTCGTGGATGCCCTCGCCGCCAAGTTCATCCAGCGCGGCAAGATAAAGACCTACATCGTCGGCAAGAAGGACGCCTACCACCTCTTCGACGTCGTGAAGGGAAAGCACGGCGGCACTGTGGTGGAGCCGTGAGGTTTCTTTAAATTTTGCTTCACAACGTTTATATATTCTGTCTGACTATTGTCCTACGGTGATGGCATGTCCGCCACCGAGAAGGTCTCGATCCGTTTTCCCCAGGGAATCATGAGGGAGATAGATGAACTCGTTAAGGCCGGCGAGTTCTCAAGCCGGAGCGAGCTCATCAAGGAGGCTGTGAGGTTCTTTCTGCTCCACTACGAATCCCCCGAGGAGCTGTGGGAGACCTACAAGCTCCTTGCCAGAGAGAGGAGGATTCCCCCGGAGGAGGAAATCGAAAAGCTCCTTGAGGAAGTGGACGAGGAATGGAAGCGTTCAGGGTCGTCTTAGACACCAACGTCGTCATAACGGCCGCGATAAATCCCTTCGGGAGCTCCGGAAAGGTAATGGATTTAGTCGTCGGGAAGAAGGTTCTCTCATACACATCGGAGGCTATTCTGGAGGAGCTCCGCTTCAAGCTGACGAGCGGGAGGGTTCTTAAGTATCTTGAAAGCAAGGTATATGCCCTTTGGATTTACAGGATATTCCGAGCCTCGTCAATCCTCGTTGAGCCGGCTGAGCGCTTTGATGTCTCGCCTGATCCGGACGACAACAAGTTTTTCGATGTTGTTTATTCGGCCGGGGCCGACTTTCTGATAAGCCTCGACAAGAGGCACGTGCTGAAGCTGAGGAATGAGGAAAGGAGGTTTGCCTTAAACGGACACGAGTTTCTAATCCTGACGCCAGCGGAGTTCCTTGAGTTCGTCGAAAGGAATAAAAACTTGAATGTGTAATGTCTTTTTGTGAGCTCTCATGTGCAAGATGGAGCACTTCGGGAACTGCGATCCTGAGACTGCCGACCAAGAGTATTGCATCTTCCACAAGCCGAACAAGAGTGAGGAGGAGGCTGTAGAGTTCTGGGGGAAGTTTTTTGAGAGGTTCAAGCCGAGGATTGAGGAGATTGAGGTGGATGGGAAGAAGATAAAAAGGCTGGTTTTTGAGGACTATGTTGAATGTATGGGTTATGTTTTTCCAAGACCTGCAGGTGAGTATTCTGACCTGTTCTTTCAATTTTCTGTGTTCAAGAGGGGTGTCAATTTTGAAAACTCTATTTTTAAATGGAGAATTAGTTTTAGGAATTCAGAGTTTTATGACCGTCCTCACTTTCCTGAGAGTACTCTTGATAGGCCCGTCAAGTTTCCAACAATTAAGGAGTTTATAGGATATCTCAAACAGCACAGTCAGGACAAATTCGCAATCTTAGATGGCCTTATGGTACCCGGAGTTACATTCCGCAATGCCATCTTTGAGGATGGAGCCTACTTTGATAGGGCTATTTTTCATTGTAATGTGTCTTTTGATAACGCATCGTTCAAATCAAAAAGTTGTGAATCCTATTGGGCTAATATTAGTCCAGTTTTTGCAACAGTTGTTTTTGAGGACTCTGTATCGTTCGTTAATTCACGGTTTGAGAATGCTAACTTTCATTTGCTTTCTGGAGTTTTTCGCGGGAGTCTTATCCTTTCAAATTCAATATTCCAGGGAAAATTATTGTTTGTTTGGCCTGATATTATTGATGAGCTTGAGGACCTAATGTCTCATTATGAGGGTTTTATGTTCCATAGTTATTTGGATTTCTCAAATGTAATTCTGTATGGGGGCATAGAGATTGATTTTGATAGCGGCTTATTCAAACTTCCCGAAGCAGAAATCGAAGCTCGCCGTGTTCAACGCCTAAGCTTCGAAAAAGAAGGCAAACGAGAGGAAGCAGATAGGATGTTTGTCCTCGAAATGCGTGCTAAGCGTAGGGCTCGACTAAAAAATGCACGAGGCAAGTTAAGCAAAGTTAAAGCCTATGTTCATAATTTCGTGGAATGGCTACTGGCCGATTTGTCTTCAGAATACGGCACGAACTGGGTTCGGCTGTTCCTATTTTCGTTGCTTGTAATCATTGGAAACGCAGTTCCATACACCATCTGGAGCCATCAAATTGATGGATTCCCAGAAACTTCAAACATCGTTGTCCGTTTCGCCAACGCCCTCTACTACTCCCTCGTCACCTTCACCACCCTCGGCTACGGCGACATGCACCCGACAGGCTGGCTCAAAGCCCTCAGTGCAATCGAAGCCCTAACCGGAGCCGTCTTCATGGCGCTCATCGTCGCGGTGATAGCGAGAAAGTGGATGCGCTGACTCAATCCTTTTATATTCCCTGCACATAGTTGGAAACGGTGAGAACATGGAAGCCGACCCGATAAACGTTCTCCTCTACGACATCCGCGAGATGAGGAAAAGGCTTGACGAGATGGAAAAAGCTCTCCTCATGCTCAAGGAGAGGCTCCTTGAGAAAGAAGAGGGCGAAAGCCCCGAAGAAATCGAGACCCTCGAAAAGGAAGCACTTGAGGGCGGAAAGGACTGGGAAGAGCTGAAGAGGGAGCTTGGTCTATGAGCTTTAGGGTAATCATCGGCAAAAAGGCCGAGAAGGGAATACGAAATCTCCCTCCCGCCCACCTAAAGCGTTTTGCTGAACTCGTTGAGACGCTGAAAATCAATCCGGTTCCAGTGGAAAGTTTTGATGTCAAAAAGATGTGCGGTTCTGAGAGAGCTTACCGGGTTAGACTTGGTAATTACAGGATTCTTTACACAGTCCGCTGGAATGAGGATACCGTTGTTATTTTGAAGGTTGAACCCCGCGAAAGGGCGTACCGCTGACAACCTGAGGTTAAAGCCAACTTTTTATACCTCCTCGCCCTTCTCCCTCCGGTGGTGCTCATGAAAATAGTGGTCGTCGGTTCTGGAACTGCCGGAAGCAACTTCGCCCTCTTCATGAGGAAGCTCGACAGGAAAGCTGAGATAACCGTCATCGGAAAGGAGGAAACGATGCAGTACTCCCCCTGCGCCCTGCCTCACGTTATCAGCGGCACGATAGAGAAGCCCGAGGACGTTATCGTCTTCCCCAACGAGTTCTACG
Source organism: Thermococcus sp. JdF3 (assembly GCF_012027495.1). Classification (NCBI taxonomy): domain Archaea; kingdom Methanobacteriati; phylum Methanobacteriota; class Thermococci; order Thermococcales; family Thermococcaceae; genus Thermococcus; species Thermococcus sp. JdF3. Next base: position 58,703 of record NZ_SNUK01000006.1, read on the forward strand.
AGAAGCAGAAGATTGAGCTCATGCTCGGAACGGAAGTCAAGTCCATAGACCGCGAGAGGAAAGTCGTAATTACCGATGAGGGCGAGGTTCCCTACGACAAGCTTGTCCTGGCGGTTGGCTCTAAGGCCTTTGTTCCACCCATCAAGGGCGTGGAGAACGAGGGAGTGTTCACCCTCAAGAGCCTCGACGACGTGAGGAGGATAAAGGCCTACATAGCCGAGAGGAAGCCGAAGAAGGCCGTCGTCATCGGCGCCGGTTTAATCGGCCTCGAGGGGGCCGAGGCCTTTGCGAAGCTCGGCATGGAGGTTCTAATTGTTGAGCTCATGGACAGGCTCATGCCGACCATGCTCGACAAAGACACCGCCAAGCTCGTCCAGGCCGAGATGGAGAAACACAACATAACTTTCCGCTTCAACGAGGGAGTTAGCGAGATAATCGGAAGCCCGGTCAGGGCGGTCAGGATAGGCGATGAGGAAGTCCCGGCCGATCTGGTTCTCGTCGCCACAGGTGTGAGGGCCAACACCGACCTGGCGAAGGCGGCCGGGCTTGAGGTGAACCGCGGAATAGTCGTCAACGAGCACCTCCAGACGAGCGACCCGGACATCTACGCGATAGGCGACTGCGCGGAGGTCATTGATGCCGTTACCGGGGGAAGGACGCTCAGCCAGCTCGGGACGAGCGCGGTGAGAATGGCGAAGGTTGCGGCGGAGCACATAGCTGGAAAGGACGTCGCCTTCAGGCCGACCTTCAACACCGCAATAACCGAGCTCTTCGGCCTCGAGATAGGCACCTTCGGAATAACCGAAGAGAGGGCGAAGAGAGAGGGCATTGCGATAGCCGTTGGCAAGTTCAAAGGCTCCACCAAGCCCGAGTACTACCCTGGCGGCAAGCCGATAACGGTTAAAGTAATCTTCAGGAAGTCCGACAGGAAGCTAATCGGCGCGCAGATAGTCGGCGGGGAAAGGGTTTGGGGCAGGATAATGACGCTCTCAGCTTTGGCACAGAAGGGCGCGACCGTTGAGGACGTCGTTTACCTTGAGACCGCCTACGCCCCGCCGGTAAGCCCGACCATCGACCCGATAAGCGTCGCCGCTGAGATGGCGCTCAGGAGGTTCCGCTGAGTGGAGCTTAGGGCTCTACTTTCCCTTCTTCGTCCCAAGTTCGCCCTTCCCTCCCTCGTTCCGGGCTTAGTGGCCTTTACCATCGCGCGCTACCACTACGGAGTTTTCTTCACGGCTGATTTTCTCATAGCGATGCTCGTGGTCTTTCTCGTCACGTCGGCGGGCCTCGTCATCAACGAGTACCACGACTACGAGCTGGATTTGCTGGCCAACAGAACCGAACTCCCCCTCGTGAGCGGAAAGGTGAGCCTGAGGGTCGCTAAACTCCTCGGCTACGGCCTCCTAATTCCGGCGCTTGCCCTTTCCGCGCTGATATCCATTAAGGCCTTTGCTATAACGCTCATCGCCTCTTTCCTCGCCATAGCGTACTCCGCCCCTCCGCTGCGCTTCAAGGCGAGGCCCCTCGTCGATTCGCTAACCAACGGTCTCACCTACGGCCCCGTCACGATGGGGCTTATCTTTGAGTCCCTCGGCCTTCCGGTGAGATGGGCGGTCGTTTACTCCCTCCCCTTCTTCGTTCTCCTCTCGGCCGGCCACATGATACTCGCGATACCGACCATAGAGGAGGACCTCGCCCTGGGGGCAAGAACCTCCGCCTCGTGGCTCGGGCGGGAGAGGGGAATAAAGGTCGGGATGCTTCTCTTTGTCCTATCCTCCCTCATGGTCGTCGTCTACTGCCTCCTCGGATACTACCCGCTTCCCTCTGTCCTTTCGCTCCCTTTTATGGCATATTCTGTCCTTCAACTATGGCACTGGCTCGACGGTGCTGAAAGGCAGGAAGTGTTCCGGAAGATGGAGGCGGCTTTTCTCATGGGGGCGCTGGTTTTCCTGCTTCCCTTCTTCCTCTGAGCAGTTGGATCATCAACAAAGTTTAAGTGCTCTCCCAACAACTTGGGTTTTAGGTGATTGATATGAAGGTGGACGAGAGGGATAAAATACTGCTCGGCCTCGGAACAGGGGTGCTTCTCGCGTCGAGCATGAGAATCTTCGTCGCCGGCGCTTACTCGAGCCTGGAAAAGACGTTCTTCTACGGGATGAACTTCCCCTCCGGACTGGGAATTCTCCTGCTCCTGCTTGCGGCGTTTCTCGTCGGGCGGCTTGGTAGGAAGATCGGAGCGGCCATAATGGCCGCCTACGCCATCGCGCTCCTCGCCACGGACGCAACTGAATACACGCACCTGATAGCGGCCTTTGCCCTTCCAGTGGCTCTGGCCCTCGTCAAGGAGCTTGAGGTCAAGTACCTGGCGATCGGCCTCGTTGCCGACCTGAGCCTCCGCGTTCTGGCCACCGGCGGGGAACCGGCTGATTTCCCCTACACGAGGGTAATCCTGGCCGTCCTTCTGTTCCTCGGCTCATACACTCTCTGGAAGGAACCGGGAACCCTCAAGAAGCCCGGCTTTGGGCTGTACGCCTTCGCCGCCCTTCTGGAGCTCGGCCTCATCTACCCCAACGCCGTGATGCGCTACTCCGGAATGACTGTCTATTACCTGCCCGAGTTCATCGGCTTCTCCCTGCTCGTGGCCCTGGCGATTCTTCTCGGCCCGTACCTTGCCAGAAAGCCCTCCCTCGCGATGGCCCTACTCGTCCTCGGTTCGGCCACGCTCTTCCTCAAGCCACTCTCGCTCATCGGCCTCCCCTTAGCTCTCGCGGCTTCAATGGCGCTGGTTGAGAACGCCAAGGGCAGCAGGGGAGGAGTCATAGGTGCGTTCTACCTCTTCCTCGTCTCAACGCTCGCCATAGGTGCCTACGTGGGCAGGGACATAGGGCTGGCCTTCATGGAGGACAGGCTTGAGATTTTGATTCTGGTCGCTTCAGTAATCTACGCCCTCAGCGCCTACGGGAAGGACCGCGAAGTTGGACTCCCAAACGCGAGGGAAATGGCCGGTCCGCTGGCCGGCCTCATCGTCGCCTCCCTGATAACCCTGGCACTCTTCAACCCGGGGCCAACCTACGGCGAAGCGAAAAAGGACGTCCTCATCTGGACCTATAACGTCCACCAGGGCTTCGGGCCCTACGACGGCACCTTCAACGGCTATGAACTGGTTAACCTTTTAGCCGAGCAGAGGCCGGACGTGTGGCTGGCCCAGGAGGTTGTTGGCGGAATGATAGCCAACGGCTACCAGGACGTGCCCCTCTTCATCTCCGCCCGCCTGGGCTACGCCTACGAGTACAAGCCCGCTGTTGAGGGAAGCTACGGGATAGCGGTCTTCTCCCACTGGCACATGAGAACAGAGGGTGAACTCAACCTTGAGAGCGTCGGCCAGGCGAGACCGGCACAGAAGGTCTTCATCGAGGAACTCGGCCTCACCCTAGTGAACGTCCACATGGGGCTGAGCGAGGAGGAGAGGGCGATGCAGGCCGAGGAGCTGCTCAAGTTCGCGGAGAGCAAACCGGTGGCCCAGGTAATAGGGGGCGACACCAACGCGGAGCCTGACGAGGAGGCAATAGCAATACTCACGCGCGACTACCGCGACGCCTTCCCCGAGAGGCCCCCGTACACCTTCCTCTGGGAGCGCAACGGGGTCAGGGACGAGGAGAACATAGACTACATTCTGCTCAAGAGGGACTGGCCGGCCCGGGTTAAGGACTACGGTTGCCTCTGCGACGTCGAGGTTTCCGACCACAGGCCGGTGTGGGCGGTCATCGAGCTTCCGTGAGGTTTTTTTATTTCCCCCTCCACTCCTCTCCATGCCGTCGAGGGTCAGGGTGAGCAGGCTGATGGCCTACATTCTGCGCCACTCCCCGGAGGAGTTCGGGCTGAAGCCTGACTCCAGGGGCTTCGTTCCCCTGGAGGAGCTCGTGAGTGCCCTGCGGAGCGTTTATCCCGATGTCACCGAGGAGTTCGTGAGGGAGATAGTCCGGCTCGACCCCAAGGGGCGCTACGAGATTAGGGATGGGAACATCCGCGCCCGCTACGGCCACAGCTTTCCGGTCTCTCTAAACCACGAGGAGGACACGGAATCGGAGGTTCTCTACCACGGAACGCCGAGGAGGAACCTCACGCGGATTCTGAAAGAAGGACTCAAACCGATGAAGCGGCAGTTCGTTCACCTAACGACGAGCAAAAGTGAGGCAATCGAAACGGGCAGGAGGCACGGGAGGGACGTGGTTCTTCTCGTCATAGACGCCGACTGTCTGAGGAAGAGGGGCCTGAGGATCTACAGAGCCGGAAAGAACGTCAGGATAGTCGAACGCGTTCCGCCCGAGTGCATCACCCTGGCAGTCTGAGGGCTAAAACGAAGGCCAGCCCGAGGGGAATCAGCGTGCTCACGAAGTTCAGGGTGAAGCTTATCCCCGATAGGTAGCCCCCGAGGAGAGGCCCGACGACCCAGCCCAGGCTCATCATCGCGTTCAGCAGGCCCATCCCCTGGCCGCGTTCGCTCACCCTCACCCGCTCGGCGACGTAAGTGGAGGCCGAATTCAGCGTCATTGACCACTTCACGCCCGAGAGGAAGGCAACGGGGAGCATTAGGTAGATGCTTTTCGCGAAGGCGTAACCGAGGAAAGCGATACCGTAGCCGGCTATGGAGAGGAGGTAGAACCTTTTGGCCCCGTACCTGTCGATGAGCCTCCCGATGTAGTAGCCGCTCAGGGCGGCCGCGAGGGAATCGATGCCGAAGAGCAGGCCGACCCACTCCTCGCCGAAGGTCTCGCCGAAGTAAACCGGGACTACGGAGTAAACCTGGCCGCTGGCTACCATCATCAGCAGGACGCTGAGGTAGAAGGTTCCGAGGTGGCCCCGCATCAGCCTTCTCAGGGCTTTCTTTCCGACGGTCGCCCTATCGCTCTCCCGCCCTTCCTGGGGGATCAGGAGAAGCCTCGGCGCCCTTTTCGGCCGTGGTCTCTCGCGCATAGCCAGGGCTATAACCGCGGAAACCGCCAGCAGAACGCCGGAAAGCACGAATATCCCCCTTATTCTGATTCTCTTTACAAGGAAGCCGCCGAGGAAGTTCCCAGCCATGTAGCCGGCGTTCTCAACGGTTGAGAAGAGGCCGTAGGCCGAGCCTATCCTCGTGGAAAGCTCCGCTATGAGGGCCGACTTGGCAGGCATCATTGCCGAGCCGAGCGCTCCTTGAGCCGTTCTCAGGGCGAGTAGAGCCAGGGGAGTCGATACCAGGGCCATCAGGGCGTAGAAGAAGCCCGTGGAGAAGAGGCCGAGGGCTATGAAGCCTTTCCTGTTTCTGGTGGAGTCGGAGAGATAGCCGAAGGGGTACTGGAAGGCCGTGGAGGTCAGGTTGAAGGCCACGCTGAGGAGGCCTACCATGAGCATCGTTCCGCCGATGAGGCGCATGTAGACGCTCAGATACGGGAAGGCCATTCCGAAGGAGACGTTGGCGAGGAACATGGAGACCGCTAGGAGGAGGACGTTCTTTCTCTTCACCTTTAGCCGCCTGAGCTTCCCTGCCTTCTCCCTGCGCCCCTGGAGGATAGCCCTTTCCCTCTTCATCGACCGGCCCTACGGAAAGCCTCTTATAAAACTTCCTCCGGGAACATGTATGTGGAAACGTGCCATTCGCATGGCTACGTAGGGGTTTCAGAACAAAAAGAGAGGGACGTCATCTCTCAGTGTTTGGATCAAGTGATTTGGGACAGAAGTTTCCAATACATGGGGGCAGAGAATCCTGGCCGTCATCTACAGTGGCAAAGTACATTGCTGCTTCCACGTTGTTGCTGTTAGTGAGTGTGAGGTTCCTTTTGAGTATTGAGGCGTAATAAGCCCGGTTGGGTGCCCCTTCCTCTATATCAATGCGATACGTTGCGACTGATTGAGACGTTGATGAGTAGCTGAAAGTTATTGATAATGTTCCGATTCCGGGAAGTTTGCTCCAGAGCCAATTTGCCGCGGAACCCCCTAGGGGAGTAGAATAGAAGTTGTATCCGGAGCTCCCCTGGAAATCAAACACGAGGTTTGGATACGAACCACGGAAATCCGTTTTGGCCACTTTTATTTCTGCCTTGATGTTACGTGTTGGAAAGTGAGAATTCGGGAGATAATCCGTTAGTAAGTGGTTCCTGTTCAGGTCGCTTTCCCCGACGTTATATTCTCCGCTCATCATAACTTCCAAGGGATAAACTCCGGCAATGGGGATGCTGGCGTATTCCTTCCTCCACTTGTCGTATACTGGAATGTTGTAAACAACGACCACGTACTTCAATGGGAGATTTAGGTATCTGTCCAAATAACCGTTCTCAGTTTCTATTACGTGTTCTGGCGCATAGCTGACCTTCAGCGTTGAGCCTGAGTATGAAGTTCCAAAATCTAGGACAGGTATTCCGTCTATGCTTAGACTCCACATTGAATTTGTACTTGTTGTTAATTGAATACCCCATGAAGCGCTGATGCTTCTTATTTCTTTATACCCTCCAGTTTTGACTTTCAATCCCATGAAGGGGATCCATTCTGTGAAGGTTTTTGAGTCAGCGTAGTATGAGTCTTTAAGGTACTCCCAGTTTTCGATTATGCAGTATCTGTCATTGAGTTCCTCATAGCCCCAAGGACAGGACGATGTGCCCAAAAGCGAGCGCAGTTTATATTTCAGTCTTGCCGTTATCGGGAGTCTCAGCCCCGGCTTGGTATGGGGTTCCGCAACTTCCTCGATTGGGAACATTCCCTTCAATTCGAGGGGTTTTCCGGGCTGAATGCTTTTTACTCCCACCTTTCCGTCCTTTGTGATGTATATTGCGAGCGGGGTGGGTACAGCGTGTAGGTTTTCAGTAGTCTCGGCTTCGCGCCACTTTTTGCTTTCCGTCCTCAGAGTCACGAGACCGCTGAGGTGTCCCTGCTTGAGGAGTTTTACCCCTCCCTCGGGGGAGGGTTGGAATATGAAGACCTTAGCGCCTCCCTGGAGGTAAGTTCTTTCGACACTCAGAAAGTCCGTTGCCGTCATGCCAAGGGTGGAGGTTAACAGTAGGGTCAGCAACAAGACTCCCACGATTTTGAGTTTCATAGCATCGCCCTGTAAAGTTTTCAATCAATTTTTCAAATCCATTTTTTATAAACTTTACTGCATAAAGTTGTTTAATTGCTTGCCAACATATGGATAATCGATGATGGACTACAGTGCCTCTACGTCACATTTCTCTTGAAAGCCTCGCCCTTCAGGGCGGAAAGTCAGGAAATCAGTGGTCAGAAGAAGTTCAGACCTTCCTCACGCGCACTCCATCGCTCGGGCTCACGAGGTGGTAGTCAGGCTCCCAGTTGAAGTGCCTGACGTACTCGTCGGTCACCCTCATGGCCACGTCCAGTGCCAGCTCCTCCGGAACTATGGCCACCGCCGAGCCGCCGAAGCCGGCGCCGGTCAGCTTGGCCCCGTAGGCACCGAATTCGACCGCCTTCCTTACAAAGAAGTCCAGCTCCTCGCTCGAGACGTCGTAGTTCCTCGCCAGGTCCCAGTGCGAGGCCGTCATCAGCTCCCCGAATCTCTGGAGGTCGCCGCTCTCTAGGGCGTCCCTGGCCTCAAGGACGCGCCGGTTCTCCCTGACGATGTACCCGAAGAATCGCCGGTAAAGGGAGGGGAGGTTCCTGAGCTCCTGCTCCTCGACCTCCTTGGAGGTTCTCTTTCCAAGGAGCCTGAGCGTCTCCTCGGCGACCTTTCTCCTCTCTGCGTAGGCGGAGGAGGACAGCTCCCGTTTAACCCCCGTGTAAAACACGAGAATCTGAACGTCGCCGGGGAACCTGATATACTCGTGCCTCAGCGTGTCCGTGTCGAGGAATATGACGTGCTCTTTCTTTCCGTGGACGACCGCGAACTGGTCGAGTATCCCGCAGGGGACTCCGACAAAGTCGTTCTCCGCCTTCTGGGCGAGAAGGGCCATCTCTATTGGGAGGAGGTCCAGCCCGTAGGCCCCGTTGAGGAAAGCTAAAACAGCAAGCTCAAGGCTCGCCGAGGAGCTTAAACCGGAACCGATCGGCAGATCGCCCCCAAGGATTCCCCTCATTCCGCCAACTTTGTACCCTTCCTCCCTCAGAACCCAGAAGATTCCCCTAACGTAGTCGGCCCAATCGTTGGCCTTTTTGATGTCCTCTAGGTCGAACTCCTTCACCTCCCGGAAAATCTGAGAGTAAACCCTGGCTTTTTCGTCCTTTTGGGCGTGGAGAACAGTGTAGAGGTTTATTGCCACGGGCATGACGTATCCGAGGGCGTAGTCGGTGTGGTCCCCTATCGGGTTCACCCTGCCGGGAGAATCAACGCGGTACATGAACTTCCCCTATGGAAAGTTGGGCTCGAAAATATTTAAGGGTGGCGAGAAAAGGAAAGCTCACCCCATCTGAAGGGCCTCTCCCCTAAGCTCCCCCCTCTCGAAGCGGTAGGGGTCGTACCACTCAACCGGGAGGGACGTTCTCCCCTTCGTCACAAGGTCCGCCACCATCTCAGCCACCGCTGGGGCCATCATGAAGCCGTGGCCGGAGAAACCGGCGGCAATGTAGTAGTCGCTCAGCTCCTCGATCTTTCCTATCGCCGGGTTGCTGTCAGGCGTTTTCGCGTAGTAACCCGCCCACGTCCTCAGTATGAGGAGCTCCCTAAGGGCGGGGATGATCTTGGTGAAGTAGTAGCTGACCTCGCGGAGGAACTCGTAGGTCGGGTTGAGGTCATAAGTTGGCCCCAGCTCGTAGCCGACTCCTCCGACTACGCCACCGTGGGCCGTCTGGGTCAGGTAGGCGTGGCCGTACTTGAAGGAGATGACCATCGGCCTTATGGAGCCCTTCTTTATGGGCTGTGTGATGACGGCCTGGTGCTTGTAGGGCTCTATCGGGATGTGGGTCTTTATCCCGGCCATCGCGTTGATGAGCTTCGCCCAGGCGTTGGTGGCGTTTATGACGGTGCCCGTCTTTATGGTTCCCCTGCTGGTCTTCAGGCCCTTTATCTCGCCGTTCTCGACGATGAAGTCCTTGACCTCGGTGTATTCAACCAGCCTGGCCCCGAACTCCTCCGCATGGAGGGCGAACTTGGCGGTCGCGTGGAAGGGGTCGGCCTTTCCGTCGGTCGGGTTCCAGGAAGCAGCTACCACCTCACTGATGTCCAGGAGAGGGACTATCTCCTTGGCTTCCTCCGGCGTTATGAGCCTCGTCGGGACGCCGAAGCGGTTCTGAATCGCTATGTTCCGCTTGAACTCCTCGACCTCGTCATCGTCGTAGAGCAGGAAGAGGTAGCCGGTCTGCTCGAAGGAGAAGCCGTACTCCTCGCTGTATTTCTTCCACAGCTCGACGGAGCGCTTCATAACCTGGACGTTCGCTTCATCGTTGAACTGCTGCCTTATGCCGGTTCCACAGCGGAAGGTAGAGCCCGAACCTATGAAGCGCTTCTCTATGACAGTGACCTCCTCCCCTCGCTTCGCCAGCTCATGGGCGAGCGTTACCCCGACTATCCCGCCACCGATGATGACGATATCGCTCCTCCCGGGGAGCTCTTTACTCGGCATACTCCTCCACCCCCTCGGCGGTGACCTTCATTCTAATGTTCTTAAGGGGCGGCCTCGCGACGGGTATGTCCAGCCGGTCCATCGGCGTTCCAGTCCTCTGCGAAACCACAACCGCGCCGTTAAAGAGGCAGAAGCGGCCCTGGCAGAAGCCCATCGCTAAATGCGTTAGGCGCTTGATTATCTGCAGGTCGGTTATGCCCGACTTCACGACGTCGTCCACCTTCCCGAGCGAGACGTCGCACCCGCATATCTGGACGTCCTCAAGGTTAAGGTTCCCGAAGTCTATTCTCTGAACCTGCACCGCCTCCGGTTCGTAATCCCCCAGCCTCTCCGCGTAGATGCACGGCTCCGCCTCAAAGCCGAATTCCCTGAGGATGTACGCCCCGACGAGCCTGCCCTCAATGTAGTTCGCGTAGTGGGGCTTTATGCTGGCGGCGCTCCCGGCCACGTAGATGCCGTCGCGGATTCTGTTCTTGGAATCGAGGACGGGGGTGTAGTAGCCGTGCCTGAAGACCAGCTTCCCGCCTGCCTGGGTCGGCGGGTTGATGTCGGGCCTCCTTCCCTCGGCCATTATGACGGCATCGACCTCGTAGGAATTCCCGTTCGTGTCTATGAGCCTCTCGACCTTTTCCCTGCCCTCAACGCGCTTGGGGTTTGGAACTGTGATGTACTTGATGCCCCAGCGGTCAAGCTCCGCGGTTATCTCCTCCGGCTTGCTACCCACGACCGCGACCTTCCTTCCAGGCGCAACTCCCCAGACGTTGAGAACCTCCAGGGCGTCGCTCCTCCTGAAAACTCCGGGATAGTCGTTGTTCTCGAAGAGGTGAATGTTGTCGACCGCCCCAACTGCCAGAACGACGCGCTTGGCCATTATCTCGATGAGCTGGTTCTGTCCAGTGACTATCGGCACGAGGAAGTACTCGCCCTTGTCGAAGACCCCGAGGGCTATCGTGCCCTTGAAAACCCGGACGTTCTCGTTGAATTTCCCGACAAGCTCATTAACGACCTCCTGGGGCTTCTTCTCTCCAAAACCCTCCTGCGGAAGGCCCTTAAGCCAGAGGTCGCCGCCGAGCCAGCCCTTCTCCTCTATTATGGCGACGGTGAGGTGTTCCTGGACCTCTAGGACAGTCCCTATTCCCGCCGGGCCGCCGCCGATGACGGCCACATCTACGACCAGTCTTCCAACCGGCTTGCCCTCGTCGATTTCCACGGTTTCCTGAAAGTCCCCATAGCCCTGCCTCTCCAGCCTCATGCCGTCACGAACCTTGGTCTTGCGGGCGTTGATGTTTTTGGTTCTGTCCACCACCATCGGCACCGGGCCGAAGGTGAAGGCTCCCCTTTTCCGTCCCTCCGTGCTGGTGGTGAGCCAGTACACCCCGTTAGCGAGGAGTGCGACGGTAATCTTTTCTCCCTCGTAGGCCTCGTAGGGTTTTCCTTCAAAGTGGATGGTGATCCTCTTAGAAGGGTCCTTCTCGGTCAGGTCGAGCGGTCTCATGCTCCCACCTCGAAGATTTTACAACAGGCGCCCTTATTTATACACCAATGCTTATAAATGTTAGGTTGGCCAAAAATGGTTCAAAACCTTTGGTTTAACTTCATGCTGCGAACCGGTGGAAAAGAATGGTGGGAAGAAAAGGGAAATCATACGATTCCCCTGGTGAGGACGAACTCGGCGACGTTCTCAACCTGGCTCTTGGCCCTGGTCTCGGTGACGCTCTTCTTACCGGTTCCCTCGATAGAAACCTTCCTGAATATCTCCTCGTGGAGCCTGACGACGTCCTCAGGCGGCTTTGTGAGCAGGCTGACGGTTATAATGACTATCAACGTCACGAAGAAGTTGATGAAGAACACCGGTATGCCGTTGAACCAGCCGCCGATGGTGCCGAAGAAGCCAGGAGCGTCCGGGTTGAACGCCCAGCCGTATATCTTGGCCTCGAAGATGACCTCGCTGATGAGACCGTAGGCCATTCCGACTATCGCTCCCTCCTTGGTCGTCCTCTTCCACCAGAGGCTCAGGACAAGGATCGGGCCAAAGCCGACCGCGAGACCGCCCCATGCGGTGGCGACCATCTGGTAGATGACCTTCGGACCACTGAGGGCGAACCAGAGACCAACGAGAGCAACTCCAGCGACGACGAGCCTCGATATGTTGACCATCTGCTTCTTGCCGAGCTCCCTGCCGAGAACCTTGTGGTAGAAGTCCCTGGCTATGGCCGAGGACGCGACGAGGAGCTGGGAGTCCGCGGTGCTCATGACCGCTGAGATTATGCCCGCAATGACGAAACCTGCCAGCCAGCTCGGCATGAGTTCAACCGCCATGGCGGGGATGACCTTCTCGGGGTCGCTGACCTGGAGCATTCCGGCGTGGTACATCGCGAAGCCCAGGAATCCTGCAAAGAACGCGCCCCAGAGGACGAGTATGGTCCATGTGCCGCTGATGAAGATACCCGGTCTCCTGAGCTTCCTCGGGTCCTCAACGCTCATGTAGCGGGTGACGATGTGGGGCTGACCGAGGTAGCCGACTATCCAGGAGGCGTAGCCTATTGCGAAAACTATTGCCGCTATTCCGGTGGCGCCGCCGAATGGGTGCAGCAGATTGGGATCCGCGCTGGCTATTATCGCCGTGGCCTTATCGAAGCCGCCTATCTCCGAGAGCGCAAGGAACGGCACTATAATGAGCGTCAGCAGCATGAACATTGCCTGAACGACGTCGGTCCAGACGACGGCAAAGAATCCACCGGTGATAACGTATGCCGTCAGGATGATGACGGTTATGATGATTCCGGTGTTGTCGCTTATGCCGAAGCCCTCAGCGAAGGTCTTTCCACCCGCGGTGAACTGGGCGGCAACATAGGCGGTCATGAAGATGACGATTATCAGCGCGCTCAGGATTCTTATCAGTCTGGTGTCGTCCTTTAAGCGAGCCTCAAGGTAATCGGGGACAGTTATTGCTCTGAATTTACCGGCGTATATCCTCAACCTGGGCCCGATAAGGACGTAATCGGCGAGGGTACCGAAGAGACAGCCGATTCCGGCCCAGAAAGCACCGAGGCCGCTGGAGAACGCTGCACCCGGATAACCGAGCATCAACCAGCCCGAGAAGTCGCTCGCCTTGTCCGATAGGGTTGCGGCGAGGACGTGCACCTTCCTCCCGCCAACGAAGTACTGGTCTTCCGTCTTGGTGTAGCGGTTGGCCCACCAGCCTATGTAGGCCAGGAGGGCTAGGTACACCAGGAACCCAAGGAGAATTCCGCTGTTCATGCCTTACCCTCCTCCTTGAGCTGTTCCATAAGGTCCTCGTCGTAGGCCAGAATCTCGTCGTCCACGTAGTACTCCTTGCCGGTTATTCTGTCCCAGTAGCCGTAGAGCAGCATGGTCAAAATTCCCAGGAAAGTGGGCACCAGCAAAGTTGCCCAAGCCGAACCACTCAAGCCCATCTTACTTCACCTCGATACATCGATGTGAATTAAGGGACATCGATCCACAATATGTGCGCATGAAAATATAAACATATTGGTTTAACAGTTCCCGATTAGGAACGGGATGTTAGAATACTGTGACAAACAAAAGGTAACAGTTAAGTAATGTATTTGGTGAACAATGACGGGGGCTGAAATATGAGGGTCAACGTCATGAGGCCAATATTTAAGCCTGAGGGCGTTTCGAATCCGGACTTCGTGCTGTATCCGTACCACATCTTTCACCTAAAGCTCCTCTACAAGCGTCTGGGCAGAAGCGACCGCGTTCTCGATTACTTCGCCTACGTGGACCTCTACCGTCTCGGGGCGGAGAGGGGGGACGGATTCATAGACCTCTACGAGTGGGACGTGGAGGAGAAGAAGGTAATGGAGCCGCTCGTTGATTACGAGGAGGCGAGGATGAAAGCCTTTGAAAGCGCGATAACCTGGGGGAACTCGAGGATCGTCTCCTGGTGGCTTCCCAGAATAGAGATAGTGCGGGAGGCCCGGGCCTACAAGGTGTTCTGGCTCTACGAAAAGGATGGGGAAAAGCTCATCATGGACAGCCTCGATGGGAAGGAGTTCAGCCTCGACGCGGTAACCGGAAAGGACGGGAGGAAGTGCAGGGGGCCGTTCTGCCGTTAGATAAGGAAAAGATGTCAACTCCAAAAAGTTCGCGGAGTATCCTTAGCTCCCCGATGTTTGACAGCCCTATAAAAGGACTCGTGTTTGATACCACGATCATTCCAGACCCTCAATGGCCTTGATGTCCTCCTCGGCCTCTTCTCTCGTGTAGTTTAGCGGGACACCCCTCTTCCTCAGCTCGTAGAGGAATTCCCTCACACTCAAACCTGCAAATTCGGCAGCCTTTCCGAGGCTCAGCTTTTCCTCCCGGTATAGCTCTATGGCCGCGAGGAGAACAAGCTCCCTCTCAGGCTTTGGGCCGAGGAAGTCACGGAATCCCTCGGGCATTGCACTCTCCATAATCCCACCCAATCTGTCTTTGGCATTCATTGAGAAAAACCTTTCTACCTCGCGTGAATCTCCACTATGTCCCCGTCCTCAAGGACGTGGTCGGCCCCAACGCGCTGGCCAGGGAACTTGACGCTCTTGCCCCAGACACGGGCGTAGCGGAAGTTCCTGGCGAAGTCCTTGTGGATCCTCTCCGCCAGATCCATAACCGTTGAGCCCTTCTTCAGCGGCACCGGTGGATAGGCCGGCTCCTCGCCGGGGCTCTTGGTGAAGACGCGGATTATCCCGGCCAGCTCGTATAGCTCGTCTTTGAGCTTGTCAAGCTGTATCTTCCTCTTCGCCGAGACGGGGATTATCTTGAACCTGTCCCCGTAGGCCTCAACGAGTTTCTCGTAGTTCTCCTTGCTTCCCGGGGCGTCGCCCTTGTTGGCGATGATTATAGCCCTCCTCCAGACGAGGCTCTCGTCGAGTGCGTCTGCGAAGTCCTCGAGCGTCACGGGTTCTTTCACCGTTATCTCCGCGGAGTGAATCCTCTCCTCGCGGAGCATCTTCATGACCTCGCTTATGTCGCCCTTGATGTTCTCCTGGCCGTTGATGACGATTCCGCCCATCGCGGTTCTCTTTATCTCAACCCTCGGGCGGCGTTTGTTGAGCTTTATCCCCGCCCTCTCGAACTCCCTGAGAAGGGTTTCCAGCTGCTTTACCGGATCCTGGGATAGGTCAACGACTATGGCCACGGCGTCGGCGTTTCTGATAACGCTCAGCAGCTGCGGCCCCATTCCCTTTCCGAGGGCGGCGCCCTCCACGAGGCCGGGAACCTCAACGAGCTGTATCTGAACGTCCCTGTGGTGCATCATTCCTGGGATGGGCTCGACGGTGGTGAAGGCGTAATCCGCGACGTCGGCGTCGACGTTTGTGAGTGCCTTCATAAGGGAGCTCTTTCCAACGTTCGGGAGGCCAGCGAGGACTATCTGTGCCGCGCCCTCTTTCCTGACGCTCAGCGATGGGCCGCCACCGCCCTTCTTCATCTGCCGCTGCTTCTCCAGCTCCTTCCTCAGCTCGGCGAGCTTTCGCTTTATCTGGAGTCTGAGCTTTTCCGTTCCCTTGTGCTTGGGGACGGTGGCGTACATCTTCTCAAGGGCGCGTATCTTTTCGGGAATCGTCCTGGCGTTCCTGTACTCCTCCTCCGCCGCGAGGTATTCCGCTGTCACGTTCGTTGGCATCGCTGACCCTCCCAGAACTTCTAGAGGTAAAAGGTGAGCGGCGTTTTATAAAAGTATGGTTCTCCAAAATCGGCAAGTTTATATAACCTTTCGAAAATTTTTTACCGGCGGTGATGCTCATGCGAATGGGTTTGGACGAGACTGACAAGAAAATCCTCTCCATCCTCCAGAAGAACAGCAGAACGCCCCTGAGGGAGATTTCCAAGGAGGTCGGGCTGGCGGAGTCAACGGTCTACGAGAGGATCAAGAAACTGAAGGATCGGGGCATAATAAGGAAGTTCACGGTCATACTTGACCCCGACTCCCTCGGTTTCCAGATCCTGGCGTTCATCCTCATAAAATCCAAGGCCGGTATGTACGCTCACGTCGCCAACGAGCTCAAGCAGCACCCCCAGATCGTCGAGATATACGAGACCACCGGCGACTACGACATGCTGGTCAAAATCCGAACCGGCGGGAGCGACGAGCTCAACGAGTTTCTCGACACCATCGGTGAGATCGACGGCGTAGTGGCAACCCATACCATGGTCGTCCTCAAGATACACAAGGAGACCACGGAGCTTCCTCTCTGACCGTTTCTGCCCAAAAATCCTTATAAGTGCCCCCTTTCTATTTTCTCCAAGCGTTTGAGTGGGGGTGTTCGGCATGAGGGTGCTGTTTCTCAGTGCGGACGAGTTCGAAGACCTGGAGCTTATATACCCCCTCCACAGGCTCAAGGAGGAGGGACACGAGGTCTATGTGGCGAGCTTTGAGAGGGGGAGACTAACCGGCAAGCACGGCTATTCCGTGAACGTTGACTTGGCCTTTGACGAGGTCGACCCGGACGAGTTCGACGCCCTCGTCCTGCCCGGGGGAAAGGCGCCTGAGATAGTCCGGCTCAACGAGAAGGCAGTTGAGATAACCAGGAAGATGTTCGAGGCCGGAAAGCCGGTGGCGAGCATCTGCCACGGCCCGCAGATACTCATCTCGGCGGGCGTACTGAAGGGCAGGAAGGGAACGAGCACGGTAACCATCAGGGACGACGTGAGAAACGCCGGGGCCGAGTGGGTGGACGAGCCGGTGGTCGTTGACGGCAACTGGGTGAGCTCAAGGCACCCCGGCGACCTCTACGCCTGGATGAGGGAGTTTGTTAAGCTCCTCCGCTGACCTTCGGCTTTTCTTTTAACGGTTGGGGGATGAGTTTTTAAGCTCCCCGGGTTTCTCTCTCTTGGTGAGAATCATGACGGAGAAACTCATACGTTCAGGGGAGAACAGAATCCTCCTCGGTGTACTCGGCGGCATAGCCGAGCACCTCAACGTTGACCCCACCCTTGTAAGGCTGATCTTCGTGGTTCTTCTGGTGTTCAACCCCGTCGCCATGACATTGCTCTACTTCCTTGCGGCGCTCATAATACCCGAGGAGGGCGAAGAGGCTGAGGAACCCCTGGCAGACAGGCTCGGAAACCTGGTGGACGAGACGGGGGAAAGGCTGGGGGAGGTCTTCTCCGGAAACGAAAACTCGAAGGCAATCGCCCTCCTGCTGATAGTGCTGGGCGCAATACTGCTGGCCGGCCCCTTCATGCCGTTCCTCCTGCCTGCGGTGGACTTCAGAACCCTGCTGGCGGTGGCCTTCCTCGTTATGGGAATAATACTCCTCATGAGGGGTGATTGAGATGAGAACCTTTGGCTTGATTCTGGTTTTCCTTGGCTTCCTCCTGCTCCTCAAGGAATTTCAGCCGGCCTTCCTCGACTGGCTCAGGCCGTACGCACCTTACATAAAGGACGCCTTCTGGGGCGTTACGCTCATAGCCTTCGGACTCTACATGCTGACCAGGAGAGCCGCCCGCAGACTGGTGCTGCTCCTCTATCTCATCTACCTGCTCCTGTACCTGGTGGTCTGAATGGAACGGTGGAGGATAATCCGGGCTTTCACCCTTGGCCCCCTCCTTGAGGCGGCCCTTCCAAAACCGGGCAACGTGAGCCGCTTTAGGGACTTCAATGACCTGACGTTCTACCACTTCCTCTTCGCCGAGACCGCCGTCCTCGGCGTTTACTACGAGGCGATAAAGACCGCAGAGTTACTCAGGAAGGGTATCCTTGAGCCCCGGGAAGCTGGAATCGGGGAGCTGATAAAGAGGGCGGTTCAGGCATCGCGCGAGGCTCAGGACGCCAACCCCAACTTCGGGATCATAGCCCTTTCGATCCCTCTAATCATGGGGCTGGGCATGGGGAAGAACATGCTCGACGCCAGGGAGAAGGCCAAGCTCCTCATCGACGAATCAACGGTCAGGGACACGATGGAGCTCTACCGGGCGATAAGGATAGCCAACCCCAAAGGAATCCCCTCCGGGGTCAAGTACGACGTTTACAGCGACGATTCCTTCAGGGAGCTCTTCCAGGACGGTATCAACCTGTCCAGGCTCGCCGAGATAAGCTGTGAGCGCGAGATGATATTCTGCGAGTGGCTCAAGGAGTACGAGCTGAGCTACTCCACCTTTGGACGGCTCTACGAGCTGATAAAGGAGCTCCCTCTGGAGGAGGCCGTGCTCAGGGCTTTCCTTGAGCTTCTTGCCCATAACCTCGACACGCTGATAGTCAGGAAGGCCGGCATCGAAGAGGCGAGGCTCGTTCAGGAGAACGCCGGGAAAGTCCTTGAGGGAAAGATGGGCATCGAGGAGTTCGATGCGTTCATGCGGGAGAAGGGAGACCTGAGGAACCCCGGCAGTTTGGCCGATATAATGGCCGTCTCGCTCAGCCTTCTCGTCCTGAGGGGGCTGAGGGTGGAAATGAGAAACGGGAAGGTCTGGGGAGTTATAGGACGACCCTAAACCTCTTCGCCCCGCCGGGACCGAGGCCAAGTGCCTTGCTGTCGATGACAACTGCATCCCCTCCGAGCTCGTCGAGCATGCGTATCTTAAGGCCCGAGAGCTCGAAAACCTCCTCCTCGTCGCCGAACTCCTCGTTTATCTGCTCCCTTATGAACTCGTAGGCTTCCCTTCCCAGGAGGACAACGTCCGGCTCGTAGCCGTCGAGCTTCAGCTCGTTGGCCTTCTCCTCAACTGAGCTGAGAACACGAATCAGGTCTCCGCGCATTTTCAACACCGTGAAAAGTTGAACCTCCGGCTAAAAAATGTGCCGGTGGGAGCATCACCCTTCTCCGATGCTTCCCGCCGTGAAGGCCTCTGCGTAAGCCTTGACCGTCTCCTCGTCGCCCATTATCATGAGGACTCTCACCAGATCCATGCCCTTGACCTCAGAGAATTCGACGTAGAGGTAATCGCCGCCTCTGCGGTAGAGTTTTGCACTCAACGGCCTGAAGTACTCGTTCTCGGTGGGTTTTTTATCCAGGATTCTCTCCTCAAATCCCTCCGCCTTTATGGCCTCGTCGAGCTGGGCGATTACCGCTTCAATGGGGCAGGTGCAGGCCCCGGTGAGCTCTGTCCTCCTTCTCTCCGAGATGCCGCCGCTCATCAGGAAGTCCGTCCCGTTCGAGTTCGCAAGGTTTTCCGTTACCTCCCAGGTGGTGTTCTTCGTGGGTATCACGTAGTGGGCGAAGTAAACGTTCCCCGCGGGCAGTTCGATGTCCTGCCTTTTTATCTCTCCCCTGTTTCCGGCAACTACCGGGTAGTACATTCCCCTCGCGGTGTCGTTGTTCTCGAAGAAGACGGCACTGCCAGCCAGCGTGCACTCAGGCAGTATTCCCATCTCCGCCGGCCAGTTCTCCGCGTGCAGGTAACCGCTGCTCGTTCCTTCACTCAGCGATACCTTTGGAACGAACTCCAGAAAATCGCTGAATTCCATCATGCGGTTGTCCACAAGCTCCCTGACGCTCCAGCCGGTCCAGGCGTTTGCGTGGGTGAATCCGGGCTCGGTCTCAAGCGTGCAGGTTACGGTGGAGTAGTCCACCCCGTCGCTGGAGTCCTTGCTTGGTAGCTGGTTCCCTGATATGTAGTAACCCAGCGTGAGAACCACAACAACGGAAAGAACCAGGACGGCAACCTTCACATTCTTATCCATTTTGGAGCCCCCCTATTACACGGTGGGCTATTCTTCTATTTAACCCTTTCTATCACAAGAAGTGAAATTTCGGCCAAAACCAAGTTATAAAAATTTAAGTCCCGGGCAATAAAACCGTGAAACGCTAAAGCCCGAACGCCCCCTTGATGCCGTTGATTATCATCTGAACCGCCATAGACGTTAGTATGAGACCCATCATTCTCGTCATAACCTTTATTCCTACCCTGCCAAGCTTCCTCTGTATCCTGTTGGAGGAGCAGAGGATCAGCCAGACGGTCAGGCCTATCGCGAGAATGCTCGCCACCACCGTCGCCTTCTCCGGAATGGAAGTGCTCTTTGCCATGTAGAGCATGACCGTGGTTATCGCACCGGGCCCCGAGATAAGGGGTATCGCCAGGGGTATTATGGCAACCTCCTCCAGCGTGACCACTTCCTCGCTGAACTCCTCCGTCTCCTCTTTGCTTATCTTGACCGTCGAGAGCCTGCCAGAGAGCATGTCCATGGCCATCTTGAATAGGAGGATTCCCCCGGCTATCGCGAAGGCGTCTATGCTGGATCCGAAGAACTTGAATATCCACTCCCCTATGAGGGCGAAGACGACGAGGGTCACGATAACCGTGGTGGCGGTTTTTTGTGCTATCTCCCTCCTCTGGCTCCAGGAGAGGTCGTGGGTGACCCCGAGGAAGACTGGAACCGCTCCGACCGGGTTCGTTATCGCGAACAGTCCGCCGTAGAGTATCACGAAATACTTGATCAGCTCTATCACGTCACCACCCGAAGGCGGGAAGAAGAGGGGGTTAAAAACCTAACCCTTGATTATCTCGAAGGAGTACGTGACCTCGGCACCGCTCAGTTTGACGTGGGCAGAGGCGGAGCAGTACTTGTCCTGACTCAGCTCTATCGCGCGCCTGGCTTTCTCTTCCTTCACGTCGCCGTATATCCTGTAGTGGAGGTGGATTTTCCGGTATATCTTCGGGTGCTCCTCCCTCCTCTCGCCGCTGATCTCGACCTCCAGCCCTTCGATCGGCTCGCGCATCTTCTGGAGAATCATGACGACGTCGTAGGCGGTGCAGCCGGCAACACTCAGAAGGAGGAGCTTCATGGGGCTTATCCCGCCCTCCCCAAGTATGACGGAGCATTTGTCGCTCTCCACCCTGCCGATGAACTGATAGTCCTTGAACCACTCAACCTTTCCCCTCACAGGTTCGGTCATGAGCATCACCGGTTCCACCTCGGGCAAGGACTTTAAAGGGGTTTCTGAAACTTGAGGTGATGTACATACGTCCATTTGACCCCTGGAAGGCGAAGCTCTGCACCTGCCCCTTCAAGTACACGCTGAACATCTATACCGGCTGCGACCACGCGTGCGTTTACTGCTACATAACGGGCTACATCCCCAACGCCTTCCGCGTGCGGACGAAGGAGGCTCTTCTGCCAAAGCTGGAGAGGGAGCTCAGGCGGTTCGACAAAAGGTACATCATCGCCCTCTCCTACTCCTCCGACCCCTACCCGACGGTGGAGCGTGAGCTGGGCATAACCCGGAGCGTTCTCAAGCTCTTCAGGCGCTACGACGTCCGCTGCCTGCTCCTCACGAAGTCGGATATCTTTGAGCGCGACCTGGACGTTCTGAGCAATCTCAAGTGCGCCGTCGGAATAACGGTAACCACGGTGGATAAACGGAAGGCGAAGCTGCTGGAGCCGAATGCTCCCTCCCCGAGGGCGAGAATAAGGGCCCTCCTGAAGGCAAAGAAAGCTGGAATTCCCGTCTACGCGCGCATAGACCCGATAATACCCTTCTACACCTGGGAGGACTTCGAGGAGACGCTCGACGCTTTAAGCTTCGTGAGTCACATAACCGTCTCAACGCTGAAGCTCAGGCCGGACTCGAAGAAACGGATGTTCGCCAAGTTTCCGGAGCTGATGGAGAGGCTCTGGCCCCTCTACGAGAGGGGGGAGAAGATTGGGGGATACCACTACCTGCCTCGCGGGCTGAGGTTTGGGATCCTAAGGGAAGCGGAGAGAAAGGTTTTGGAAAGGGGAATCAGCTTTGGCTCGTGTCGGGAGGGTTATCGGTCGTTTCCGAGCTGTGATGGCTCTCACCTTGTTCCTCCGTAATGGATGAGGCTTCTTCGATTTCCGCCTTCCCGAGCTTTTCCCTGAGCTCCGCCTCTATCTCGACCCTCTCAAGCTCGAGCCTCTTCGCCCGGTACTCGGCCGCGGCCCTTACGAGGGCTCCGTACAGTCTCTCCATCTCGGGCAGGTATTCGGGCTGCCACTGGACGCCCAGAATGAATCCTTCGGTGCCCTCCGCTCCTTCTATCGCTTCGATCAGCCCATCGACCGCGTACGCAACCGGCCGGATTCCTTCGCCCACCCTCTTGACGGCCTGGTGGTGGAAGCTGTTCACCCGGAGGTAGACCTCGTTGGTACCCTCTATGTCCAGCTTGTCCTTGAGTATCCCGTAGAGCTTTGAGTTCATCTTTATCCTGACCCCGTGGACACGCTGGCTTGGCCCTATGAGTTTGAGCTCCCAGTCGTGCTTTATTGCCTTGGGTATCTCGTTGAGGTCTTGGTAGAGGGTTCCGCCCAGGGCCACGTTTATGACCTGCATGCCCCTGCAGATACCGAGTATTGGAACACCCCTCTCAACGGCCTTTTTCACGAGGCTTATCTCAAACTCGTCCCTGTCAACATCGACGTACTTGATGGCACTGGAGGGGTCCTCCCCGTAGAAGTGGGGGTGAACGTCGGGCCCCTCTATGAGGAGTATGCCATCGACGTGCTCCAGAACCTCGTCCGGTGATGCGGCGGTGTTGAAAACCGCGGGGGTTCCGCCGGCCGCCGCGACCTTCTCGATGTGGGTTCTGTCCAGAAACAGCCTGTTCCTCGAGTGGTCAATCTGACCGATTATACCGATCAGCGGTTTCATGACTATCACCTTAACTGGGGTTCTAAGAAGGGGATAAAAAGCTTTGCGAAAGGAAAAGAAGAGGGGTCAGCCCTTGAGGGCCTTCATCTCTTCCTCTATGACCTCGGCGAGCCTCTTGACGCCCTCGCGTATCTTCTCCTCGGGCACGTAGGTGAAGTTCAGGCGCATCGTGTTCTTGACGTCGCGGTGGGCGAAGAACGCCTCGCCGGGAACGTAGGCGACGCCCTTGGAGACGGCTTTCTCCATCATGAGCTTGGTGTCGATGCCCTCCGGGAGGGTGACCCAGATGAACATTCCTCCCTCGGGCTTGGTCCACCTGACACCCTCGGGCATGTACTCCTCGAGGGCCTCGAGCATGGCATCCCTGCGGGGCCTGTAGAACTCGATTATCTTCGGTATCTGCTCGTCGAGGTAGCCCTCCTCAACGTACTTCCAGGCGATGAGCTGCGCGAGCGTGTTGGCGCAGAGATCAACGGCCTGTTTGGCTATCTCCATCTTTCTTATGAAGTGCGGGTGGGCGGCTATCCATCCGAGCCTGAATCCTGGCGCGAGTATCTTTGAGAACGTTCCGAGGTAGAGGACCCTTCCCTCGTCGTCGAAGTGCTTGATCGGCGGGATGGGCTCTCCGGAGTAGCGGAGCTCCGCGTAGGGGCTGTCCTCAACGATGAGGAAGTCGTATTCCCTCGCGAGCTCGATGAGCCTCTTCCTCCTGTCGAGGCTCATGGTGACGCCCATCGGGTTCTGGAAAGTTGAGACCGTGTAAACGAATTTGATCTTCTTGCCCTCGGCGTTGAGCTTTCTGAGCTTCTCCTCGAGGAGGTCGACCATCATACCGTTGTCGTCCATGGGAATGCTGATAAACTCGGGGTCGTAGTACTTAAACGCGTTGAGTGCCGCGAGGTAGGTCGGTCCCTCGACGACGACCATGTCTCCGGGGTTGATGAACGTCCTTCCGATGAGATCGAGGGCCTGCTGGCTGCCGGCCACCATCATTATCTCGACCTTGCTGGTCGGAATGCCGTAGCGCTTCTCCATCCAGTCCGCGAGGGTAAGGCGGAGCGGGGTGAAGCCCTTGGTGGTTCCGTACTGGAGCGCCTTGTCGGCGTGGTGGGTGAGAACGTCCTGGGCTATCTCCCTGATCTTCTCAACAGGGAAGGTCTCCGGGGCGGGTAGGCCGCCGGCGAGGGAGATGACGTCAGAGCTCTCGACGAGCTTGAGGAGCTCCCTGATCTCCGAGGCCTTCATCCTCTGGGCCTTGTCCGAGAAGTACGTCTCAAAATCCAGTGAACCTGAACCCAGCTTGCGCATGAGTTTTTCCTCCACTTCCGTTCCCCCCATTAAATGCACACTTTTGAGCACGTCACCAATTCTATACACTTAACGATGGCGGCGATTGGTTATAAATCTTTCTGCAATGGTCGTTAGGCCCATTTACAAATGTAAAGGATACCATCCTGGTATTTTTCCTTACATCAAGGAACTAAAATCTTCATCGATGAACATAAAAAGCTCTATAAACCCTCCCGACATAATATGGGGTTACCAGCAAGGGGGGATGGAAATGCCTGTGGTGAATGAAGTGCTCGAGATTGCCCAGGAGATCAGGGATATGAGGATAAGGGGTGCGGGCAAGATAGGGCGGTACGCGGCCTACGCCCTCCAGATCCAGGCGGAGAAGAGCGGAGCGACGGACGTTGATGCGTTCTGGGACGAGATGAAGAAGGCCGCCAGGCTTCTCTATGAGACCCGGCCCACCGCCGTCTCACTCCCCAACGCCCTCCGTTACGTCATGCACCGCGGAAAAGTGGCGTACGCCGGCGGTGCCGACCTCGACCAGCTGAAGTTCATCGTCATAAACGCGGCCAAGGAGTTCATCCACAACTCCGAAAAGGCCCTTGAGAGAATAGGCGAGATGGGGGCGAAGCGCATAGAGGACGGGGACGTCATAATGACCCACTGCCACAGCAAGGCAGCGATAAGCGTCATGAAGACCGCCTGGGAGCAGGGGAAGGACATAAAGGTCATCGTCACCGAGACGAGGCCCAAGTGGCAGGGCAAGCTCACCGCGAAGGAGCTCGCAAGCTACGGCATTCCGGTCATTTACGTCGTTGACTCTGCGGCCAGGCACTACATGAAGATGACCGACAAGGTGGTCATGGGGGCGGACAGCATAACCGTGAACGGAGCTGTGATAAACAAGATTGGAACGGCTTTGATAGCCCTCACCGCCAAGGAGCACAGGATTTGGACTATGATAGCCGCCGAGACCTACAAGTTCCACCCGGAGACCATGCTCGGCCAGCTGGTCGAGATAGAGATGCGCGACCCCCACGAGGTCATTCCGGAGGAGGAGCTCAGGACATGGCCGAAGAACATCGAGGTCTGGAACCCGGCCTTCGACGTTACCCCGCCTGAGTATGTGGACGTCATCATAACGGAACGCGGGATAATTCCGCCGAGCGCGGCGATAGATATCCTCAAGGAGGAGTTCGGCTGGGCGCTCAAGTACACCGAGCCCTGGGAGGACTGAGGCTCTTCTCCCTTTATTCCCCGTCTTGTCGATGGTGAAAAGTGAAAGGCTTTAGCCTTTGACTTTTCCCGCGGTGAAGGCTTCCGCGTAGGCCTTCACGACCTCCTTTTCCTCAGCGAGTATCATGAGAACCCTGACCAGATCCATGCCCTTGACCTCGGCGAACTCCACGTAGAGGTACTCGTCGCCCCTGCGGTAGAGCTTGACGCTGAGCGGCTTGAAGCAGTCGTTTTCCATGGGTGCGGTCCAGAGTTCGGTCTCTTCGAAGCCCTGGGCTTTAATGGAAGCCTCAAACCTCTCGATCAGCGTTTCTATCGGGCAGGTGCAGGTCGCTTTAAGCTCCACAGGGGTCTCGAAGAAGATGTGGTAGTCCCTGAAGTCCGTCCAGGTCCTGGTCGGCGTCAGGACGGTGAGTTTCCAGGTTGTGTTGGCCGTTGGAATGTACTGAACCGCGAAGTAGGCCTTTCCCGGCGGCAGTTCCAGCCACCGCCCGTTCCCTTCTCCCCAGCAGTCCCTAGCGTGTTTTGGAGGGGTTTCGTTCCTTAAAACCGCCTGGTAGAAGGATTGCCCGCTCTCCCTTCCTACCAGGGCCAGTGTAAAGCCGCCCATGGAGCACGGCACAGTCAGGTTGAACTTCTCCGGCCAGTGGATTAAGTAGGCGTTCCAGCCCTCCGGCGGGGAGGTGAGGTTCATGTTGGGGTAAACGACGAACCAGTCGTCCAGTGTAATCTCGGAGCCGTTGGTCACTTCGGTGATTCTTTTGCCTATCCACCCGCCGATTAGGGCGTTTTCTGGCTGCTTTGAATAGATAGTAAGCCTGCATTCCGGGCTACATTCCTGGGGACTTAACGTCTGGTTGTTGGGAGGGGTTGTTCCCTTTTCCCTGAAGTGGGGAATACTCAGCGTAGCGATCACTACCAGGGCTATCAGCAGAAAGATGAAAAAATGGAGCTTGGGTTTCTTGGAGCCTTTCATAGTGGCCTTCACCCTCCGTAGATGGGTTGACTATGGTCAATATCTGTTGGTTACGTCTCAAGCTTAATTTTGGGAGACCAGCGTTCCAGCACTGAACGCCTGTGCGTAGGCTTTCACGACTTTCTCATCGCCCATTATCATGAGAACTCTAACCAAATCCATGCCCTTGACCTCGGCGAACTCCACGTAGAGGTACTCGTCGCCTTTGCGATATATGTATATCTCTATTTGTGAGAATATTTCGTTGGGGGTACTCTTTTCACCAGATACCATCGTGCTAAAACCTGCCTCGGCTATTCCGTCCAAAACCTTTTTGATAATTGTGTGGCTGTTGCAGTAACAGGGGCTCGTAAAGTTCTTCACCCACAGTTCTGGATGGCCACAGACACTTAGATAGTCGATTACTCTACTGCAATAAACATGATCCCATTTGTCCCAACTAGTATTAGCCAGTGGAATGGCATATGTTGCCATATGCACCCTTCCGGGTGGCAGTTCTGATTCATAGTTTACGGTTTTTAGAAATATGCATCTCTCGTTTGTAAGGTCGATCTGGGAAGAGGTTGATACGCATAGGCCCAAATCGTGAAAACCCTTACTTGTAGAGTTGTTGTCCAGGGTAGCTTCTCCTCCCTGGATGTAACATGGAACGGTTATCCCAATTTCATGAGTCCAGTTTTGAAGGTACATCTTTCCTGCTGTTATGGATTTATTTAGGTCTGTCTTTGGAATTATTATTATGTTTTCATTAAATCTTACAGCTGAATTATTGGGAAGTCTCTCTGATACAATAATGTTCCCAAAAGAGTTTAATCCTGGGATAGTGTTCACATCATTTTTGCATTGATTTTCCATCAGATAGTGCTTCTCACTCTGATGGCCTTGACTTTGGGAAACATTAATCTGGCCTGACAGACTACCATGACTGGAGACGTTATTGTTACTCGCTTCGTGATCTGCGTAAGTAATAGTCAGAATAAAAATAACAAAAAGCACTGAAATAATATAAAGGGTCTTATTCATTTTCGGGGCACCTCCTCCAGTGAAGTTGGGCATATTCCTGATGGACAGGAATTTGGTTTGACAGTAACTATTGTTGCTCCCGGTAGGCTGTCAACGATCACCCAGTCGGAAGTTGGTCTGCCATTAAGCCACGATGCCCGTGTAGTATGAACGTAAATATGACGGGTGCCATCACTGTACTCACGGCCCTATAAGTAATACTGCCGCGGCTTTCCGGCCCATAACCTGCACCTCCAGTGGGGAATGGCATTACAAAATATGCCGTTGGACTATTTAACCCTTTCTATCACCAGAAGTGAAATTTCGGCCAAAACCAAGTTATATTATGGCGAACCCCATACAATTTTAAACCCCTACACAGGTTCTTAAAACTCTCAAGCTAACGGTGCTCATTGACTGTTGGGGGGTCTCCGCGGAAGTTGATGCAAAGAACACACAAGGGTTTAAAACGCCTAACCCTTTTATACTTCGGAAACAAAAACCGAGAGGGTGATGATGATGAAAGCTTACATAGCGGAGAACGTCAGGGGCATCTATGCCTTTGACGAGAGCGGTAATCTCATCGATCAGAAGGTCTTCTCCGGAAGGCCGGAGGTGAGCCTCGACAAGCTCCTCAAGGGCGAGCCGAGCGATGAGCTTTTGGCCTTCCTCGACGAGCTGAGCGGGGAGGGCTACGACGAGTTCGTGGTTGAGGACTCGGAGCTTAGCAGGAAGCTCAAGGAGCTCGGCTACAACGCCACCGCCGAGTTCCCGAACGTGGCAGGAGAAAAGCTCCGCTCAAGCCCCGGGGAGTTCCTCGGCGAGAAGTGGTTCGACGAGTACTTCAACGTCGGCGTCGCTCTCACCAGGCTCCGCATACAGGAGCAGAGCGGCGCGCGCGACAAGATGATTATACAGGCCATCGAAGCCTTAGACGACATTGACAAGGTCATAAACCTCCTCGTCTCCAGGCTGAGGGAGTGGTACGGCCTCCACTTCCCTGAGCTGGATGAGATACTGCCCAAGCACGAGCAGTACGTGGCCTTCGTCAAGGAGGTTGGCCCGAGGGAGAACGCCACGGAGGAGAGGCTCAGGAGTCTTGGTTTCCCGGATTCCAAGGTGGAGAAGATACTGAAGGCCGCAGAGACATCAATGGGCGCTCCGCTCGGCAAGTTCGACAGCGACATCATAATGAAGCTGGCCAGCGAGATAAACGACCTCTACAAGCTCAGGAAGGAGATAGAGGACTACCTGGAGACGGCCATGGATGAGGTCGCACCGAACCTGAAAGCTTTGGTCGGTGCGAAGCTCGCCGCCCGCCTTATGAGCCTTGCAGGAGGTCTCAAGGAGCTCGCCATAATGCCCGCCTCGACGATACAGGTCCTCGGTGCCGAGAAGGCCCTCTTCAGGCACCTGAGGAGCGGTGCTAAACCTCCAAAGCACGGCGTCATCTTCCAGTATCCTGCCATAAACCGCTCACCGTGGTGGCAGAGGGGTAAGATCGCGAGAGCTTTGGCAGGAAAGCTCGCCATAGCGGCGCGCGTTGACTACTTCTCCGGCGAGTACATAGCCGAGGAGCTGAAGCAGGAGATAGAGCAGCGCATCCAGGAGATAAAGCAGAAGTATCCGAACCCGCCCAAGAGGAAGGCCAAGCCTGAAAAGAAGAAGAAAAAGAAGAAGTTCAAGGGTAAGGAGAAGAAGGGTAAGGGCTTCGGCGGCAAGAAGAAGGAAAAGGCCGGAAAGGGTAAGAAGGGCGAGAAAGGCGGAAAGAAAAAGAAGAAGGGCGGCAAGAGGTGAGGTAGATGAGGATTAAGAAGCACAGGTTCCCCGGTGTTTACGTCTTCGTTGATGAGGACGGGAGCGAGAGGATAGCCACCAAGAACCTCGTTCCGGGCCAGAAGGTCTACGGCGAGAGGCTGATAAAGTCTGAGGGTGAGGAGTACAGGATATGGAATCCGAGCAGGTCGAAGCTCGGTGCGGCCATACTGAACGGTCTCGAGAACTTCCCGATAAAGCCAGGCTCAAAGGTTCTCTACCTCGGAGTGGCAAGCGGAACCACCGCCAGCCACGTCAGCGACGTTGTTGGCTGGGAGGGTAAGGTGTTCGGCGTTGAGTTCTCCCCACGCGTCCTGAGGGAGCTGGTGCCCCTTGTGGAGGAGCGCAGGAACCTCGTCCCGATACTCGGCGACGCCACCAAGCCGGAGGGCTACCGTGCGCTGGTCCCCAAGGTTGACGTCATCTTCGAGGACGTGGCCCAGCCGACGCAGGCAAAGATACTCATAGACAACGCCAGAGTCTTCCTGAAGAGCGGTGGCTACGCCATGATAAGCGTCAAAAGCAGGAGCATCGACGTCACGAAGGAGCCCGAGCAGGTCTTTAAGGAGGTCGAGAAGGAGCTCTCCGAGTACTTCGAGGTCGTTGAGAGGCTTTCACTCGAGCCCTATGAGAAGGACCACGCGCTGTTCGTCGTGAGGAAACCGTGACCTTCTTTATCCTTTTCTGTCCCCTTTCTTCGCCAATCGTCGAAAAAACCTTTTACTTTCACCGAAAGACTTTTATAACTCTCCCCTGAACCTTAGCCGAAGTTACGTTCAGCTTTTGTAGGTGATGCCCCATGAAAAAGCTCCTGAAGCCAAGGCGCGAAGTCGGCATCGTCGGCTACGGTGCCTACGTCCCGATGTATAGAATCAAGGCCGAAGAGATAGGAAGGGTCTGGGGAGTTTCCAGCTTCCCGATACAGGAGAAGGCCGTTCCGGGCCTTGACGAGGATGCGCTCACGATAGGAATTGAGGCCGCGAGAAACGCACTCAGGAGGGCCCGGATAGAGCCGGCGCTCATCAGGGCCGTCTGGTTCGGAAGCGAGAGCAAGCCCTACGCGGTCAAGCCCACCGGCACGGTCATAGCCGAGGCAATCGGTGCAACCCCCGACGTCAGCACGGCTGACTTCGAGTTCGCCTGTAAGGCCGGAACCGAGGCCCTGCAGACTGCCATAGGCTTCGTTGGCTCAGAGATGGCCGACTACGCCATGGCCATTGGAGCGGACACCGCCCAGGGAAGGCCCGGCGATCACCTTGAGTTCACCGCCGGTGCCGGTGGAGCGGCCTTCATAGTCGGCGAGAAGAGCAGCGAGACCGTTGCCTACTTCGAGGGCAGCTATTCATACGTTACCGACACGCCGGACTTCTGGAGGCGCCAGCACGAGCACTACCCTAGGCACGGAAACAGGTTCACCGGCGAGCCGGCCTACTTCCACCACATAGTCAACGCGGCTAAGACCCTCATGGAGGAGCTCGACCTCACGGTGGACGACTTCGACTACGCCGTCTTCCACCAGCCGAACGTCAAGTTCCCACTCACCGTTGCCAAAATCCTTGGCATTCCGAAGGAGAAGGTTCTTCCTGGCCTGCTCACCGGAATCATCGGAAACACCTACAGCGGCGCCACGATGGTTGGTGTCTCTGCCGTTCTCGACATTGCCAAGCCAGGGGACAGGATTCTGTGGGTCAGCTTCGGCTCGGGTGCTGGAAGCGACGCCTTCAGCATCGTCGTTCAGGACGCCATCGAGGAGAAGCGCGAGCTGGCTCCGAAGACCATGGACTACGTGAACAGGAAGAAGTACATCGACTACGCCCTCTACGCGAAGGCGAGGAGAAAGTTCATCATGTGAGGTGGTTGAGATGAGGAAGGCAGTCATAATAGGTGCCGGTATGACCCCCGTTGGCGAGCACTGGAGGCTCGGCCTCCGCGATTTGGCGGTCGAGGCTCTCCTCAAGGCTATGGACGATGCCGGAATAGAGAAGGTGGATTCCCTCTACGTCGGCAATATGATCTCAGGCCCCTTCGTCGAGCAGGAGAACCTCGGCGCGCTCATAGCCGACTGGGCCGGACTTGGAAACATTCCGGCCGTTAAAATCGAGGCCGCCTGTGCCAGCGGCGGTGCCGCGGTTCAGGAGGGCGTTAAGGCCGTCCTCAGCGGTCTTGAGGACGTCGTTGCCGTCGTCGGAGTCGAGAAGATGACCGACGCGTGGCCGAGCGACGCCACCAGATACCTGGCCTACGCGGCCGACGCCGAGTGGGAGCTCTTCCACGGCGCGAGCTTTGTGGCTCTGAATGCCCTCATCATGCGCTACTACATGAAGGCCTACGGCTACACCGAGGAGGATCTGGCGCTCTTCGCGGTCAACGCCCACGCCAACGGCGCCAAGAACCCCTACGCCATGTTCAAGCGCCCGATTAAGGTTGAAACTGTCCTCAAGAGCCCCTACGTTGCCGATCCGCTCAAGCTCTTCGACGCCTCGCCGGTCTGCGATGGTGCTGCATCTGTTATAATCACCACACCGGAGAAGGCCAAGGAGCTTGGCGTTCCGAAGGAGAAGTGGGTCGAGGTTGCCGGAATGGGGCGCGCCATAGACACCATAAGCCTCGCCAGCAGGGAAGACCTGCTAACCCTAAAGGCCGCCAAAGTGGCCGCCGAGAGGGCCTACAAGATGGCGGGCGTCGAGGCAAAGGACATCGACTTCTTCGAGGTTCACGACGCCTTCACCGTCATGGCGGCGCTAAGCCTCGAAGCCCTCGGCGCCGCGAAGAAGGGAGAGGGAGCGAAGCTGGCCAAGGAGGGACAGATAGCCATTGACGCCGACTATCCGATACAGACTATGGGAGGTCTCAAGGCGAGGGGACATCCGGTCGGAGCCACCGGCGTTTACCAGACGGTTGAGGCCGTCCTCCAGCTCCGCGGCGAGGCGCCGAGCCAGGTGCCGGATGCGGAAATCGGCCTGACCCAGAACATAGGTGGAACCGGTTCGAACATAACCGTTAACGTCTTTAGGAGGGTCTGAAATGGCGCGCCCGATGCAGGTTTCCCGCTACTGGAGGCACTTCCGTGAGAAGTACATGCTCATAGGCGGAAAGTGCGAGAACGGCCACGTGCACTTCCCGAAGAGGTCGGTCTGCCCGGTCTGTGGCTCAAGGGAGATCGAGGAAATCGAGCTGAGCGGCAAGGGCAAGGTCCTCAGCTGGACCATCGTCAGGAACCCGCCCAGCGGCTTCGAGTACTACAAGCCCTTCCCGCTGGCACTCGTGGAGCTCGAGGAGGGGCCCGTCGTCCTTACCCAGCTGACGGACGTCGACCCGGAGGAGATAGACTTCGGCATGGAGGTCGAGGTCGTCACCAAGAAGATAAGGGAGTTCGAGGAGGACGGAATAATCCTCTACGGCTACAAGTTCAGGCCTCCGGTGAAGTGAAGCCTTTTCTACTTCCTTTTTATGCCCGCTGTGGCTCAGGCCCGCTTAATCCTCAGCCTGTCACCGTTCTCAAACTCCATCTCCAGCCTTCCGCGCTCTGCCCGGACTTTCACCCCGTCAACGACGGTCTCTATCCTCCCATCCCTGGCCTCGACGCCCAGCATCTCGGCTATTTCCTCAACGCTCTTCAGAGAGCCTTTAACGGTCGTTTCCAGCTTTTCGCCCTCACTCTCTATGACGACCTTCAGCCTGCCTTTACCCTCACGTATGAAACTCTCCTCTTTCAACTTCACCACCTTCTCGGGACTTGGGGGGCTTATGCACGGCATCCCCACTCCTCCACACTTCATTCGGAAGCGTTCCCCTCTTTTCTCTTCAGGTCTTTCACCATGCGTACCCAGATTCCGCTCTGGCCGACTTTCTTAAAGCCGTAGCCCTCGTAGAACCTGATGGCGCCCTCGTTCTTCTCCCCGACCCACAGCTCGACCCTGTCGTTGTGCTTCCCCAGGTACTCCAGGCACTTCTCCATGAGCACGTGGCCTATGCCGTGTCCCTGAAACTTCCTGTCGAGCACGAACTCGTGGACTGCCCCGACGGTTCTCCCCTCGTACTTGCTGTACCAGTCGTTATCGCATACGATGAAGCCCGCTATCTCGTCGCCAATCTTCGCGATGAAAAAGCCGTCCTTCGCCTTGTTCCAGCACCAGCGGAGGTAGCGCTTCGCGTAGCTCTCCCCTTCACCGCCGTACTCCCGCATGCCCTCGTAGCCCCTCATGTATATCTCGATGAGTCTCTCCAGCGTGGCCTGGTCGAGTTTCCTGAGCCTTTCTACCTTCACTTCCGCCATCGATATAAGCTCATCGTGGGGTTTAAAAAGCATGACTCCCAGCTTTAAGTGGAGTAAGAAGGTGGTTGAGATGGGGAAGGCCAAGCCAAGGTACTGTGAGGTATGTGGGGCGCCGATAAGAGGTCCCGGTCACAGGATAAGGATCGAGGGGGCGGAAGTTCTCGTCTGCGACCGCTGTTATGAGAAATACGGCGGAAAGAAGCCCGGAACCTTCAGCATAATGCCCACCGGAAGGCGGCCGGTGAGAAGGACGTACTCGAGGCCGGCCTCCAGGCCCGCTCCGAAGCCGAGGACGGAGAGGCCGCTGTACACGGAGGAGATAGTTGAGGATTACGCCGAGAGGGTTTACAGGGCC
This sequence comes from Thermococcus sp. JdF3, assembly GCF_012027495.1. Classification (NCBI taxonomy): domain Archaea; kingdom Methanobacteriati; phylum Methanobacteriota; class Thermococci; order Thermococcales; family Thermococcaceae; genus Thermococcus; species Thermococcus sp. JdF3. The sequence goes on from NZ_SNUK01000006.1 coordinate 91,776, forward strand.
ATCCAGAAGAGCGGCAAGAGCTACGAGGAACTCTCCCACGAGGTCGGGCTCTCCATGAACGACCTCCGCGCCATCGCCCACGGCCACCGCGAGCCGACGATAAAGGAAGCGAAAAAGCTGGAGAAGTACTTCAAAATAAAACTCATCGAGACCTCCGGGGAGGAGGTTCTGGAGAAGAAGAGCATTCCGAGGGACTACGAGCCGACGCTCGGCGACATAGCCCACATCAAGATCAAGAAGCGGAAGAAGTGAGTCAGAGCTCCCCCAGCTCCCACTCCCCCTCTTCCCGCTCCCTCTTCTTCCTTAGCTCCTCCGCCCGGGTCCTCTTGGGAGGGTGGAAGCCTTTGAGCTTCTCAAAGGTTCCCCAGAGGCGCATTAGCTCTTCCCAGACTTCGGTATCGGGGGGAATCACGAGAACGTGGGCGGGTGGATGTATGTCCATAAGCCTCCCGATTGCCCTCGCCGGCGGGAGGTCTATCTGGGCGATCACGTGTGCCCTGAAGCGTCTCCTCGGCTTCTCGCCGCTTATCTTCTCAAAGGCCCAGTCCGAGAGTGCCGGGGGGATAATCCTCGGGTCGCCGCGTATCTGCATTCCTCCGTAGCGCACCAGGTCAGCCAGAGCGATGCTGGCCTTCTGAAAGTTGTCGGTCCTTACTAAAACCATCGTGTTTCTCATGGTCTCACCACCCCCAGCTCTGCCCAACACCTTTTAAGCCTTCTTGATTTTTAGTTACCGACACTTAAGAAAGTTCCAACTCCTGCCTGAACACTTGTGTGCATTTTCTCCGCTCCCCCTGCCATCGTGACCTAAACCTTTAAAAACTCAACCCGCCTCATTTATAAAGGGTTTTTAAACCCACCATCTGGAGGTGTAAGCCTTGGTCGACATGAGCAATGTAAAGCTCAGGATTGAGAATATTGTCGCTTCTGTGGACTTATTCACCCAGCTCAACCTTGAGAAGGTCATTGAAATCTGCCCCAACTCCAAGTACAACCCCGAGGAGTTCCCGGGCATCATCTGCCGCTTCGAGGAGCCCAAGGTGGCGCTCCTTATATTCAGCTCCGGCAAGCTCGTCGTCACCGGCGCCAAGAGCGTTGAGGACATAGAGCGCGCCGTCAACAAGCTCATCCAGATGCTCAAGAAGATAGGCGCTAGGTTCCAGCGCGCGCCGCAGATAGACATCCAGAACATGGTCTTCAGCGGCGACATAGGTATGGAGTTCAACCTCGATGCCGTCGCCCTGAGCCTGCCCAACTGTGAGTACGAGCCCGAGCAGTTCCCCGGCGTTATCTACCGCGTCAAGGAGCCGAGGGCGGTAATACTGCTCTTCTCGTCCGGAAAGATAGTCTGCTCCGGAGCGAAGAGCGAGCACGACGCCTGGGAGGCCGTTAGAAAGCTCCTCCGCGAGCTGGAGAAGTACGGCCTCATCGAGGAAGAGGAGGAGTGGTGAAACCCTCTTGTCCCAGAATCTTTTATTCCCCTCCTGAGAGCACCGGCCTGAGAGTCGGGGGACATATGGACTCAGCTTACCCTGGGGTAAGTTACTTACCGGGGGGTAAGTGGCATCCTCTTGATGACCTCTTCAACAACGGGGTCTGGAATTAGATACCTGCCTTCGTTTTTAGTAAGGTACCCATACTTTACTAGGTTTTTCAGCAGGTTTGAGAACTTTGAGTCGTTGATTTTGCCGCCTTTGAATTCGACGTACTCCTTAATCTCGCTCCACGTTTCGTTGCCCATGGCAACGGCCTTCAGTATGAGCCCATATCTCCTGCTGTACGAAAGCAGGGATGAGAGCTCCTCTTTGACAAGGGCCTCCGCCCGATGAAACAGCTCGTTCAGGGCATCCTTTTCCGGGAGTTTCCTCGCCCCCCTGAGATAACCGTACATGCTCAGCCATCCCACGATCCCATCGAGCCCGTCAACCGCCCGTTCGAGCTCAGAGGGGCTCACATCAATCCCGAGCTCTTTGAAACCGCTCTCCAGGAAGTCAATACTCCGCTCCCTGCTGAACCTCTCCAGCGTTATTTCCCTGGCGTATCTGCCGAAAAGCGGCTTTTTGGGATTATCAAGGCCGATGAAGTCGTGGAGCATTCCGACCTCCGAGCCCGTCAGAACGAACGTCAGGGCGGGAAGGTTATCAACCGCGTAGGCTATCAGCCCATCGTACTGAACCCCGGAAAGCCGGAGATACTGGGCCTCGTCGAACGCTATGACGACCCGCTTCTCTTCGCTTTCCGCCCATGAGTTTATCCTTTCCAGGATTTCAGCCAGATCGGGCTTTTTCTCAAATTCCACGTGGACTCCAGAAAAGCGGAGCCCTTTGATGGATGAAAGCGCCTCGGTTATGCCGAGCCTGAGCTTTCCGCCCGGTGGGAGAGACCCAATGAGCGAACTCAGGATTCTTTTCGCGAGCATTTCCTGTGGAATGGAGCCGTGAGTGAAGTACAGGGAGCGAACGTCTATCTTGGCGTGGGGAAGGCCCGATTCAGAGAGCGCAACGTTGAGGAGGGAGCTTTTTCCGAGGCGCCTTATCCCCAGTATTAGAACCAGCCTCTCCCCGAGGTGGAGGCCCTCTTCAAACTCCCTGAGCTCATTCTCCCTGTCGTACAAATCCTCCCGTCTCGTCTTGGGCTGGAGGTCGAACAGCAACTTACCCCACCGTAAGCTACTTACCCCGGGGTAAGTTATAAGGGTTTTGGCAACCCTGTAGAATGGCCTTATGGGGAATCAGAATAGTTAAAAATAGGGGCATCAGAGCCCCAGCATCTCCTTCGCCGCCTGGACACCGAGGTCGAAGGCCTTCATGTTGACGTCAACGGCCTTCGGCGGAACGCTGACGCGGATGACCTCTTTGACGTGCTCCGCCGAGAGCGGGAATCCCGGCGTCTGGGTCAGCGCGCCTATGAGGACGACGTTGGTCGTTATCACGTGGCCGGCCTTGACCGCGAGATCCTCGGCGTCGAAGGCCATGAACTTGGCCTGGAAGTCCTCCTCGACGACCTTCTTTATCTCCTTAAGGCTCGGGTAGGTGGCGAGCCCCATGGAGACCTGAACCGGCGGTATCGGCCTGGCGTTCGTGAAGACCAGCCCGCCCTTCTTGAGGTAGTTGATATACCTGAGGGCCTCGACCGGCTCGAAGGAGAGGATGACGTCCGCCTTCCCCTCGGGAACCATCGCGCCGTAGACCTCTTCGCCGAAGCGGACGTAGGCGATGACCGAACCAAAGCGCTGGCTCATTCCGTGGACCTCTCCCATCCTGACCTTGTGGCCGGCGCGGAGGGCGGCCCAGCCGAGAAGGTTGGCGGCGGTGAGGATTCCCTGGCCGCCAACTCCGGTGATAACAATGTTGTACTCCTTCATATCTCTCCCTCCCTGACCTTCTCAAAGGCGTCGAACGGACAGATCTGCGCACATCCGCCGCAGCCCCAGCACATGAGCTCGTCTATCTTGGCCTTTCCGGTCTCGGCGTCCCAGTAGATTGCCGGACAGCCGTAGGCGTTGATACATATCTTACAGCCGGTACACTTCTCCTCGTTGACCTGGTAGATTGGCCACTGTATCCTGGCCCTTCTGAGCTCTCCTATCCTGTGGAGGGCACAGACGCGCCTGGTGACGACGACGCTCACTCCCTCGACCTGGAGGGCCCTCTTCATGGTCTCGACGGTCGCCTTGATGTCGTACGGGTCGACGACCTCGACGAAGTCGGCGCCGAGCGCCTTGGCGACCTCCTCGATCTTTATCTGCTTGCCGGGTCCGTGCGGGGTGTCGCCGGTTCCCGGGTTCGGCTGGTCACCGGTCATTGCCGTGACGAGGTTGTCAACGACGACTATGAGGACGTTGGAGCGGTTGTAGATCGCGTTGGCCAGGGCGGGAAGGCCGGTGTGGAAGAACGTCGAGTCACCTATGGTGGCGACGATGACCTTCTTCTCCTTACCCCTCTTGTGCTCCTCCTCTGCAACGGAACCGTTGAGGGCTATGCTGAGGCCGTGGGCAACTCCGATTGAACCGCCCATCGCGACTGTCGTGTCAACGGCCTTGAGCGGCGGGAGGACACCAAGGGTGTAACAGCCTATGTCGCTTGGGAATATGGCGCGCGGCGTGGCGGCCTTCTTTATGGCGTAGAAGGTGTTCCTGTGCGGGCACGCCGGACAGAGGCTCGGCGGCCTCGGCGGAACCATTCCTTTAACCTTCTCATACTTCTCATCGAGCTCCTCGAAGTTCACAGGGGTCTCAAGGCCGAGGAACTTTGCTATTGCCTCAACGGCCCTCCTGGTGGTCATCTCATAAACTCTCGGCACGAGGTCCTTTCCGTGGATCGGGATTTTCAGGCCCTTGTCGTAGGCCCAGGTCTTGACCTGCTCCTCGACGACCGGCTCGAGCTCCTCAACGATGAGAACCTTCTCAAGACCGTCGAGGAACTTCTCAAGCAGGCCGTACGGGAGGGGGAACGGGGTTCCGAGCTTGAGGACCTTTACGTTCTCGACGCCGAGCCAGTGAAGGGCCTCCTTCACGTAGGAGTAGGCAAGTCCCGGAGCGATGATACCAACCTTGGCGCTCTCGTCGCCCTCTATCCAGTTGAACGGGCACTCGTTGAGCTCCTCGCGTATCTTCTCTATCTTCTCGAGTATCTGCGGGTGGAAGCGCCTCGAGTTGGCGGGTATGTCGACGAACCTGTTCGGGTCCTTCTTGAAGTTTCCAAACTTCCTCTTGCCCTGCTTTATCTCCTCGGGCAGCTCCCCGAGGACGATGTCTCCCCTGGCGTGCGACGTTCTGGTGGTCGTCCTCAGGATGACGAAGTGCTTGAACTTCTCGCTCAGCTCGAAGGCGTACTTCGTCATCTCCTTGGCTTCCATCGGGTCGCTGGGTTCGAGAACGGGAACGTTGGCGAACTTCGCGTAAACCCTCGTGTCCTGCTCGTTCTGGCTGCTCCACATGCTCGGGTCGTCGGCGACCATTATGACGAATCCGCCCTCGACGCCCATTCCAACGGCGCTCATGAAGGTGTCTGCCGCGACGTTCAGTCCAACGTGCTTCATGGCCGTCATGGCCCTGAGGCCACTCCATGCCGCTGAAAGGGCAGTTTCAAAGGCGACCTTCTCGTTGGTGGAGTACTCCATGTAGACGCCGGCCTTCTTGGCGACCATGGCCATTGTGTCGGTAAGCTCTGAACTCGGGGTTCCGGGATAGGCCGCAAAAACGGCTATGTTGGCCTCGAGGGCACCCCTGGCTATGGCCTGGTTGCCGAGGAGTATAACCTTCTCCCCGGGCTTGTCCCACAAAACCATGTCGGTAACCTTCGCCATCCAAAATCACCTCATTCCTCTTCCTTCAAAACTCCCTTAGCCTTTGCAAACTCCACGAGGGCATAAGCCGCGGCGGCCGCGTCCTCCGGCCTCTCGTAGCTCGGAATGCCTGCCTTCTCGAGAACCTCCTTCGCGGGCTCGCTCACGTAGCCTGCCATGAACAGACCGAGAACCGGCTTGCCGTTGTTGACCTCCTTAACCGCCCTCACGACGCCCTCCGCGTGCTCAGTCGGCGTCATGCCCGCGAAGGTCGGGACGACACAGATGCTTATGAGCATGTCAACGTTGGGGTCTTCGAGGAGAAGCTTTGCCGTTTTGTAGTAGTCCTCTCCCCTGGCGGAGGCTATCATGTCGACCGGGTTCTTGACTGCCGCCATCGGCGGAAGGAACGAGCGAAGTCCCTCGATGGTCTCCTCTTCGAGGTTGGCCAGCTTCAGCCCACGCTTGTCTATCTCATCCGCGGTGAGAACTCCCGGTCCGCCGGCGTTGGTCATTATGGCGACGCGGGTTCCCTTTGGCAGGGGCTGGGTGAAAGCGCGGGCCATGCTGAGCATGTCGTCTATCGTGTCCGCGACGATTATTCCGCTCTGCTTGAAGGCCGCCTCGTATATCTTGTAGGAACCCGCGAGCGAACCCGTGTGGGAAGATGCCGCTCTCGCTCCGCTCTCGCTCTTGCCAGCTTTGAGGACGATGACCGGCTTCTTCCTGGTGGCGCGCTTGGCTATCTCCATGAAAGCCCTTCCGTTCTTCAGGCCCTCAATGTAGAGCGCGATTGCTTTGTCCTCCTCCGTGTCTGCCAAATACTCCATAAACTCGGCGAAGTCAACATCCGCCATGTTGCCTATGCTGACGAACTTGGAGAAGCCTATTCCTTCCTTGACGGTCTTGTAGATTATGCCCGCTCCGAGGGCACCGCTCTGGCTTATGAAGGCTATGTCTCCCTTCTTCGCGTTGGTCACGAAGGTGGCGTTCATGGCGTTGTGGGTGTTCATTATACCGACACAGTTGGGGCCGACTATGCGCATGCCGTATTTGTGGGCTATCTCAACGAGCTCGCGCTCCTCCCTCTTGCCCTCCTCGCCGACCTCACCGAAGCCCGCCGTGATGAGGATTATTCCCTTGACGCCCTTCTCGCCGCAGTCCTCTACCGTGCCCTTGACGAAGCGCTTCGGAACGACGACAACGGCCAGGTCAACCTCGTCCGGAATGTCCTTCACGTTCTTGTAAGCCTTGACGCCCTGAACGACCTCGTCCTTGACGTTCACAGGATAAACCTTGCCGTCTTTGTAATCCTTGAGGTTCTTGAAGACCTCATAGCCAAGCTTGAGCGGGTCGTTGGATGCTCCGATAACCGCTATGGCCTTTGGCTTGAAGAAGTAATCAAACGTCATCACATCACCGGCCTAAACTCGGCGGAATTCTATATAAGCTTTCCTAAAAAGGACAGCGAGGTAAATATGGGCATGGTAGAGGAAAAGTAAAGCCCCAATGGGCTAAAAAGGACATCAATGGATAAAAACAAAACTCAGGCGGTGGTGGCTGCCTCCTTGGGCTTCAGGGCGTAGGTCGATATCACCGCAACCACAGCGGTCACGATGAAGGTCATGAGCCTTGCCGAGACGACCTTCTCAAGCCCCGAGCTGATCCAGAAGATGGTGAACAGCAGTCCCGTTACGATGGTCGGCGGGACGGCCCTTCCGTGGAACCTCTTCCAGAACAGCGTCATTATGGCTATCACGGAGAAGGTGTCGCCTATTCCAGCCCAGGTGTAGCCGACGATGGTGTAGATGAGCTTTGAGGGCACGAGGTATGCGGTAACGAGTGCTATGACACCCAGGGCGACGGTGGTGATCCTCGAAAGCTTGAGGCTCCTCTTCGGGTCGAAGTCCTCCTTGTAGACGAAGGGCTTGAGCAGGTTCTCCGAGAGCTCGGTGGCGGAGAGTATGAGCAGAGAGTCAGCCGTGGAGAGCATGGCCGCTATGGCACCGGTTATGAATATCGCCGCGAGGAATGGCGGGAACAGCTTCAGCATGACCGAGGGCATGACGGCCTCCTGGTCCTCGAGGCCGGTCGGGCCGAAGATGGCTATTCCAATCCATCCTATGAAGAGGGCACCGATGTAGGCCAGTATGGTCCAGCTGACGCCGACGTTCCTGGCGAGTTTGGCGTTCTTCTCGTCCTTGATTGCCATGAACCTGATGCTGAGCTGGGGCATTCCACCGAGGTAGCCGAAGAACCAGGAGAACTCGGCTATGACAAAGACGAACGCGGCGCCGTCGACGAGGCCGCCGAGGATTGTGGAGTACTCGGGCCCGGACATCTCCAGGGCGCTGGAAACGGAGTGGGCGAAAACATCCGGGTGGTTGGCGATGTAGACGAGACCGACTATTGGCGCTATGGTGAGGGTGAGTATCATGACTATCGCCTGGACGGTGTCCGTGTACGCGACGCTCTTGAGGCCTCCGAGGACGGTGTACGGCAGAATTATCACCGCGGTTATCAGCATTCCTATCTTTGGATCAACGCCGAAGAGGGCGTTCAGCGTCTTTCCGCCGCCGAGGAACTGGGCGCCGACGTAGAAGAAAAAGAAGAACACCACAGTAACACTGCCAAGGATTCTTATCCACTTCTCGGCGTCGGAGTGGCGCCTGGCGATGTAGTCGATGAACGTTGTTGCATCGTACTTCTCTGCCTCCCTCCTGAGCCTTCCGGCGAAGACGGTCCACGCCACGATGATACCGGCCACACAGCCAACTGCAACCCATATCGCCGAGAGACCTGCGGCATAGGCGAAGCCCGGGAGGCCCAATAGTGCCCACGCGGATTCACCTGTGGCGCGCTCTGAGAGCGCCGCTATCCAGCCCGGAAGCTGCCTGCCCGCGATGGCGAAGTCCTTGCCGCTCTTTGCCTTCCGTCCCTGATAAACTCCGAACCCTATCAAAAACGAAAGGTACAGAACCAGAACAATCAGTATTTGAGTCTGGCCCTCCACTATTGAATCACCGCTCATATTCAACACTGTTCATGTTTATAAACCTTGCCCTTTTTTGTACAAAGATGTATTTTTATGTCCTATGGAGGCACATTCTGTTACATTGTACTTCAGTTACTACCTCTGTTACCATACTCTACAGCCCTCGTAATTTGGGCTGTGGGGGAGTGGCCGTACCGTTCGGTGACGGTTGCCCCGGCCACAACCCGAAAGACTTAAGTTAGTCCAGGTTATTATATCCGCGGGGGTGGTTTCATGGTGAAGGTGAGGTTTCTGGGCCACGCTGCCTTTCTGATAGAGGGGAGCAAGAAAATCCTGATAGACCCGTTCCTGACGGGCAATCCTGCCGCCGCAGTCAAGCCTGAGGATGTTGAGGCGGACCTGATACTCGTGACCCACGCCCACGGCGATCACATCGGTGATGCGGCGGCGATAGCCAGGAGAACCGGGGCGAAGATAGTCGCCATGTACGACCTAGCCAACTACCTCGTTGAGAGCGAGGGCGGCATAACCACCATCGGCATGAACTACGGTCCGACGGAGGTTGACGGGGTCAAGATCGTCCAGGTTCCGGCCTGGCACTCCAGCAGCGACGGCAAGTACAGCATAGGAAGCGCCTGCGGCTACATAATCGAGCTTGACGGCGTCAGGATTTACCACGCCGGTGATACGTTTGTCTTCAGGGACATGGAGCTCTTCGCCGAGCTCTACGGGCCGATAGACGTTGCCCTGCTTCCGATAGGCGGCCACTTCACGATGGGAATCCGGGAGGCAGCAAAGGCAGTCGAGTTCCTGAAGCCCAGGAAAGTCGTGCCGATGCACTACAACACCTGGCCCCCTATAGCGGCGGACCCCGGGGAGTTCAGGAGGCTTGTTGGGGACAAAGCTGAAGTTGTAGTCCTTGAACCCGGCGAAACCCTGGAGCTTTGAAAAACCTTTTAAGGGCCTTTTCCTACCCTTTTTTCAGGTGATGGAATGGTTAAACGGGCCGTTGCTCTGACGCTCATCCTGCTGGTGTTCTCATCCTTCATGCTTCCTCTCTCCTCCGCACAGGATACGAAGGAGGGGCCAAAGTACGACCTTATAATCGTGAGAAACGATGATTTAATCGATTATATCATTGCTCTCCCCTACGCCAAGATGCTGGACGTCCCGATACTGCCCGTGAACCGCGAGGAACTCGACCCTGGAACGATCGCCCAGCTCCAGAGCTACGCCCAGTTCGGCTGGAACCACGTCCTTATAATCGGTGACTCACAGGCCATCAGCGACAGGGTTCAGGATGAGCTCCTTAAGATGGGCTTCATAGTCGAGAGGATAGGCGGCGCGGTCAGGACGGAAACGGCGGCAAAGCTGGCGCTGCACTTCTATCCCAACGGACACGACACGGTCGTCGTCGCCAGCTCCAGCGACTACGGCTCGGCCCTCGCTGCAGCGAGGTGGGCCATGATATACGGTTACCCCTTCCTCCTGACCCAGGAGGATGCCCTCTCCGACTCAACCGCCGACGCCATACAGAAGCTCCACCCGGATCTCGTCGAGCTCATGGGCGCTGGCATGTCCAAGGACGTCCAGAGGAAGATAGAGGCGATGGGCTACCAGACCTACTGGGTCCGTGAGAACCTTGAGATAGAGATACCCTCCCAGCCCAAGGAGACCAACTGGGTGATGATAGCGGCCGCGGTGCTGCTCTCACTGGCCGTGGCGGTTCCGGTTTCGCTCTACTACGCCAAGAAGAAGTGGTTCGCCAACAGGGTGCCCATAGAGGTGCTGACCGAGAAGGAGCGCATAGTCGTGAACGCCATACTCGAAAAGGGCGGTACGGTCAAGCAGGAGGAGCTGCCGGAGCTGACGGGCTACTCGAGGCCGACGATAAGCAGGATCATCCAGGAGCTGGAGAAGAAGCAGCTGGTCGAGAGGGAGAAGGTTGGGAAGACCTTCATCGTGAAGCTCACGAAGGAAATAATAATCAGGGACTAACGGTCGGAAAGCCCTACCGCTCATCACTTTTTTCAGCCCTGGCTGTTCTCCTCATCCCGCGGGATGTTCAAGAACCGAAACTGAGAAAATGGCGGAAGAATAGGGAATCACTTCCTGAACAGGTGCCCGTGGGCCCTGTTCACGTGCCTGGTGTAGTCCTTGGATGTTCTGAAGAGCATTCCGCAGCGCGGGCAGCGGTAGTAGCGGGTGCCGTCGCGGTCGTGGAATATAACCGCCTTCAGCTCCGCCACTTCCACCACCTCCGGACCTAGGTGAGAAAAGTCCTTTTAAAATTTTACGGAGGGATAGGGGAGGAGAGGGGAATCAGACCCATATCCTGTTGCCCTTCACCTTCAGGTAGCCGAGGCTCTGGAGCTCCTTGAGGAAATCCTCTATTGCATCTTCGTCGAAGTATATGTTCATCCTCTCGCGCTCGCCCTCAACGACTATCGGCTCCCTCTCCATTATGGCCTCCATCAGTTCGTTCTTGCGCCTGTGCCTCCCGGCCAGCTCCAGTATGACGTCCGCCAGAACCGAGCGGGCTATGCCGTCGAACATCGCCTCGACCACGCTTTCCTCCGTGGCGTACTCCTTCGCTATCTCAAGCGCCTCTTCGATCAGCTCCCTGTCGACCTCCATAACCTCGACGAAGTATCTCTTTTCGAGGGTGTACTCCGTCACCATGCCCGTTTTGAAGCGCTCCTCGACCTCCTCCAGGTACTCCTCGATATCGTCTATGGAGAAGCGCAGCTCCGCTCTGAGGAAGTCAAGGGGGACCATTTCGTTCAGAACGAGCGTTCCATCTTCCTCGGCAACGGCCCCGGCCTCCATGAGGGCCGTGACCACTATCAGCTTTCCGAGGTCCGACTCGTCAAAGAGCCTCTCCAGGCTCTTTTTCTCTCCTACTTTCCAGTCTCGGGTTATCTCTTCGTACGCGAATCTGAGCTCATCCAGGGCGGCCTCAACGGGCTCTATCCCCTCCGCTTTCTCAAGAAGCTCGGCGTAAGTTCCCTCTATGACGACGTAGTGTGATATCTGGGGGGAAACCTCCTCCCGGGTTCTGTTCATTATCCCCGCCCTGCTCAGCTCCCTGGAGAGGGCGTTCATATCCTCCCTGCTAAGGACTTCCAGCCTCAATCGCCTCACCGAAAAAAGAACGGCAAAATGGTTATAACCTTTAGCCCCCGCTTCCCTCCACCAGTCCGGAGAGGAGGGCTTTCAGGGGTTTGTTGCTGAGCCTCCCCGCCGTCTCCCTAACCTCCTCCACCAGCTCCGGGGAGTAGTTTGAATAGAGGTAGAGTGCGTAGGCCATGAGCTTCGGGTCCCCCTCGGCCATCTCCTCCACAGAGCCCGCAAGAACCGGGTTGTTCAGCAGTTCGTCGGCTATGGCCCGCATCGTCTCCCGGTCATCCTTTTCGACGGCCTCCCTCAGCGGCCGGTAGAACCGCGTTAGAACGTCCCTTGCGAGCCGTTCCCTCTCCTCGAACTCCTCCATCGGGGTTTTCGGCTTCTCCCTCCCGCTCCAGAGCAGGTACACCGCGGGCGCGGCCAGGAGAACCAGGGCGATGACGATGTAAGGGAGCAGGGGGACGTTGAAGGAGTAGGGGAGGCGGGTCCTCATGAGGAGCAGGGCCAGAGTTCCGATGAGCATCCAGACCCCCATGAAGACGAGGTAGTACACCGTGTAGTCCTTCCTCTGGAGGGCGCGGTACCTCACGGGAGCGCCTATCTCCTCCAGGTATCTAATCCTGTCCTCCGCCAGTTGAATTTCCGCTTCGAGGCGCTTTATGCGCCTGTCTATCTCGGCGAGGACTTCTTCCTTCCCCATTATCGTTCACCCACCAGCAGGCGGGCTATCTTCTCACTCACCACGCTGAGTATGGCCTCTCCCTTCTCGGCGGTGGCGAGGGATGGGTCGTCGTTCACCCCGTCGGGGAACAGCTCCAGACCGATGTCTCTCCTTATGCGCCTTACCTTTGATTTGCTCTTCTCTCCTGCGGCCCGCTCCATCTTAACGAGCTCCGGCCTTATGGCCAGGATGACCGAGGTCTCGTCCTGGCCAGCGTGCCCCTGGCTCGAGCATATCGAAAGAACGTCCTCCCTGAAGTCTATCCACCAGTTGATGAGCCAGACCTCAACATCGGGAAACTCCTCGGCCACCTCTTCCGCCGCCAGAACCAGCGGCGAGTAGTTGCCGCCGTGCCCGTTGAGGAGGACTATCCTTCTGAACCCCTCGGCCGCAAACTCGCGCATTATTCCGTGCATGTATGCTTTGAAGGCATCGCCCCCCACGTTTATCGTTCCGGGGTAAACGTTGAGAACGAACGTGTGTCCGTACCAGACTGGGGGGGCTATCAGAACATCGCGGCCAAGCTCCCTGACCCTCTCGTCCACGCGCTTCGCTATCTCGAGCGGGGCGAAGGTGTCGGTCCCCAGTGGGAGGTGTCTCCCGTGGGCTTCAACGCTCCCAACGGGGATAACAACGGTATCAACCCGTCGTTTAACCCCATCAAAATCCGGCCAGGTGAGTTCCTCCATTCTCATGAGTGTTCCCCTTAAACACTTTGCAGTGCATCCTCATAAGCCTTTTCTACGCTCTCGGTAACCCTCCTCCATGAGTAGCGCTCCTCGACGGCTTTTCTTCCGTTGCTTCCAAACCATCTCCTGATGCCCTCGTCGAGGAGGAGTTTTTGAATTGCGTTCCTCAGCTCGAGTTCGTTGCCCGGGGAAACCAGAAGCCCGCTCTCGCTGTTTCTGATTATCTCCGGGATTCCCCCAACGTCCGTGGCAACCACTGGAACCCCCGCGGCCATGGCCTCCAGGATTACTATCCCGAAGGCCTCCGCCGTGGTGGAGGGAAGCACGAAGACGTCGGCCATGCCGAAGAGCCTCGGGAGGAGGGAGCCGTCAACGTATCCCAGGAAACGAACCCTGTCCTCTATCCCGAGAAACTTCGCCTGTGCCCTCAGAAACGGGAGCATCTCTCCGGAACCCGCCATGACGAGCGTTGCGTCGGTTATTCCTGAGAAGGCGTTTAAGAGGACGTGGGGGCCCTTTCTCGGCGACATCCTGCTCACGTAGAGGACAACGTCTCCCTCGATGCCGACCTCCTCCTTAACACGCTCCTTTTCCCTGTCGCTGAGGGGCCTGAAGACGTCATCGTCCACTCCGTTAGGGATGACTCTCACCGGAGCGTCAGTGAAGTGCCTTATGAACGCCTCCGCCGCCCTGCTGACGGCTATTATCTCGTGGGGATACTTCAGGTACCTGCTGAAGAGGGGGAACGTCAGACCGAGGGCCTCCCAGAGCCTGGATTCGTGGGCGAAGGAGATGCTGTGGGTTGTGAGGATGGTGGCCTTTCCCATCTCCCTGCCTGCCTTCGCGGCCTTAAGGGCCAGAGGGGTGAAGGCGTGGTGCGAGTGGATAACGTCGAAATCCTCCAGGAACTCGTTTAGCTCTCCCGTGGATTTCAGGCTGTAGGAGAGGTTCACCTCAAGGACCGGGCTGATGACCCCTGGGATTTTTATGAGTTCAATCCCCTCAGCCTCCAGCTCTTTCTCCTTCCCCGTTTTCCTGTCGTTCGTGACTATCGCGACCTCGTGGCCCCTCTCACTGAGCTTCAGTGCCAGGCTGTGCATGTGGCTCGCGACGCCGCCCACTTTGGGGTAGTACCAGTCACTCACCAGCGCTATCCGCAATCAGACCACCCCTGATGCCCTGAAAATCAGGACCGCGACCATCGCAGCGTCCATCAGCCTGTAATTGGTGCGGAGACCGTAAATTGTGGCCCCGAGCAGACCCAGGGTTGGTTGGACTCCCGCGAGGGCCAGACCTACCGCCCCGGCCGAAAATGCGATGACGAGGGTTTCGGAGAGCCCTTTGCCGATGACTATCGGCGTCGTCCTGAGGCCGGCTTTGAGGTCGCTCTCGTAGTCCTCAAGGTGGTTCCTCAGCTCAAGGGCGAGTGAGTAGAGGAACACCGCCGCGGCGATGCCCCACTCCTCCACGGTGATTGAGCCGTCGAAGTAGGCCCCGTAGAGGAAGGGCAGGGCCCCGAAGAATGCCCCGTGGGAGAGGACGTCCACCACCGGCCGCGCCTTGAGCCTCGGTGGGGCCGAGTAAGCGGTTGCCAGCAGGATCATCGATGCGTACACCACCAGCTCTCCCGCCCCCAGCCTGCCGGCAAGCCCCAGTCCCAGCAGCGCCATGGCGAGGGAAGAGGCAATCCCCGCCCCAAAGCTCAGCTCTCCGCTGGCCACGGGGTTTTTCTCCCTCTTTCTCGGGTTTATCGAGTCGGTATCCGCGTCAAAGCAGTTGTTTATCGCGAAGGCATAGGCCACGTAGAGGACGAGCGAAATCAGGAACATGACCAAACGGGTGTAATCGGGGCTGTTCTCCAGACTGAACGCGAGTCCCAGGAGCCCCATGCCTACGAACGCCCGCCCATCGGGGATTCGAGCGTTTCTGATAACCGCGCGGAGCATGGTTGTACCTCCAAAAAGGTTTTAGAAAAGCCGTCAGGCCCTCTCAAGGAGGTCCCTGACGTACTTCGGCATCTGGAAGAGCGTCTCGTGCCTCTCCGGGTCGTAGTAGTAGAGGCCGAGCTTTTCTGCCCGCCTGGTGTCCACCTTTCTGAAATCAATGTCGCCCTTAACCCCCACCAGAAAGCTCCAGGGCGAGGCGTAGCCTATCACCGGGAAGCTGAAGTAGTAAACCCTGTCGAAGACCCTCTTCATCGCCCTGTAAGCATCGAGGAGCTCGTTGGTGAAGAGGTAGACGCTCCCGGCCTGGGTGATGTAGAGCCCTTTCTCGTTGAGCTTTTCGTAGGCCGAGCGGTAGAACTCCTCGCTGAACAGGAGCTTCGCCGGACCAACGGGGTCGGTGGAGTCCACTATTATGGCGTCGAAGCGCCCGTCGCTCTCCCGCAGGTACTTTACGCCGTCGCCGATTATGAGCTCGGCCCTCGGCTCCTCCCCCTTCAGGAGCCTGTCGAGGAGGTCCTTCGCCACGTCGAGGTAGATGTATGAGGCCTCCACCACGCCGTCGTCTATCTCCACCATCGTCGCCTTCTCCACCGTCCCGTGCTTGAGGACCTCCCTCAGCGTGCCGCCGTCGCCTCCCCCTATGACGAGCACTCTCCTCGGGTTCGGGTGCGCGAGCATGACCGGGTGAACGAGAACCTCGTGGTAGCTCTCCTCGCCGACCTCAACGAGCTGAACCGTCCCGTCGAGGACGAGCAGCTTTCCGAAGCCCTCTGTTTCGTAAATCTCAAGGCGCTGGTACTCGGTCTGCGTCTCAAATAGGCGCTGCTTGACCTTGAAGCCAACGCCGTAACCGCGAGGGTACCATTCGATGAACGCCCTTTCCTTCTCGTTGTATCCCATGAGTCTCACCGCCCTTAGGTAGGGCACGGGGTTTTAAAGCTTAAGGTTCTTTCCCGCCGAAAAAATTTTTATAAGAGTTCCCCGGGACTACGGGTGATGAATCCGAAAATAAGGCGTGAGCTTGCTCGAAAGCTTGAACTTGTGAGGGATGAGATCGAGGATGGATTCCAATACGGCGTCCCCCACATAGTAGGTGAGATAAGAAACGCCCCTGACGATGACGGTTATCCGAATCTGAGTCTCTCGGTAGTGGTCTTTGAGAACGCGAGGTACAGCTTCCTTCTCCGGGAGGATGGGCGTGCCCTCTTTATGTATCCCGCGGAAAATTCGAACCCCAGGAGGCTGTTCTTCAATCTCTGGCGTTTTCTGGATGGTAAGGATCACAGTGGAGGTCGTTTTGAGCCGGGAATGCACCTCAGGGGCATATTGAGAAGTGCCATTCAAAGGGCTGGGTTTGAGGTTCTGTGGATGAACGTTCGTCCGGCTGGAGATGGCGAGTACATAGACGTCTGGGCGGTGAAGGACGGGGTCAGGTACAACATGCTTTTCGAGAAAATCTCCTCCGGGGAGTACGTCCTCCTGGAAATTGAGAAAGTATGAAAAAAGGGCTCAGTAGGGGAACATCACCACGACGGCCAGCGCCGCGGCGGGCTTGTCTTTGACGGTTATGCTAGCGCTGGCGACCTTAAACTCCGCCAGCTTCCAGCCGCGGACGGCGAAGCCCTCCTCAACCATCTTCCTTACCATCTCTTCGGCCTCTTCCTTCGTGCAGTAGCCGCTGTACTCGTAGATGAGACCGCCCTCGTTGTTCTCGCTGATGCCGATTCCAAGGGCGGCGCTTATGGTCATCCCCGGCTCGTCGCTCTCGATGTGGGCGTAGACCGTCGGGAGGAGCATGCCTATGGGGACGTCGTGAACCTCGTCGATCCACTCTATGTGCGCCGGAATGACGCTGCTCAGCCTGACGAGGTTAACGTTCCCTATGCCCAGCTTGAGGAGTGCGTTGTCAAATGCGTTCAGCTTGGTTCCGCCCTCTGCGGCGGCGGCACCTATAAAAGCCCTCTTGGGAGTTGTCCAGCTCATCTCAGCTTCCTCCTTTCTTCTCTCACGTATATGGCGATTATACGGCAAAGCAACGGTTCACTTACTCGCTACTCTGCGGGCGGCTTAAAAACGTTTCGCTATATCTGAAAGGACCTCTGATGGCCCGCCTCGTGGCCAGACCTCAGAGGTGAAGCAGGATTGAGCACTATGCGGCACTGCTGGACCTCTTTTTCTGATGGTGGTTCACGACCCTTCCGAGGGTTGCGGAGGCGAATATGCCGAGCACGCTGGCCAGGGATGCCATGGCGTACATGTGCTCGCTTAGAACTCCCGAGACGAAACCCACCTCGCCGATGAGGAGGCCGAGGACACCGAAGCTCGCTATGCCGGCGCCCCTGACGAGGCTCGTGGAGAGATCTGTCTTTCTCACGGCCAGAACCGACAGCGTTAGCCTCACCGCGTATATCGCGGCGAAGAACTCCATCACCACGAAGGACAGCTCTGTTTCGAAGTTCAAACCACGCCAGGCGAAGAATATCGGGGCGAAGATTCCGTAGGTGACTCCGCTGACTATCGTGGTCAGCCTGTCGTACTGCTTGGTACCGACGAGGTCGCTGTGCATCATCAAACCGGCGAGGAAGCCGCCTATGCTGAAGTGCATTCCTATCTCCTCGCTGATGAATGCGAGGGATGTGGAGAACACCATGAACAGTCCGAAAACGGCCTCGTCGCTCTTGAGCCTGCGGAGGAAGCGTATTATGCGGACCTTCTGCTTTATGCCGAGGAGGTAGTTGATGTAGAGCAGGGTCCCCACGAAGGCGAGGTCCTTCAGCACGCTCGACAGTATCGGCCCGTAGTCGCCGGGGTTCTCGTTAAACCTTATGACCATGTAAACGAGGAACAGACCGAATATCTCGCTTATCACCGCGTAGGAGAGGGCCACGTGGAGGAAGTCGCTTCCGAAGAACCTCTTGAGCCTGAGCACTATCGGGGCCGATGCTATTGACAGTATTGCCGCGGTTATGACGTTGTCCGGGCCGACGCGTCCCCCGGTGAACGGAATCGTCGTGAGGAACATCACCCCGTACGTGAGGATATAGAGGGGCAGGGTTCTCCTCCCCGCGTAGTGAAGCTCCTCCGGGGTCACCTCCAGGCCCGCGGATATCATGAGGAAGAACAGGCCCAGCTCCGCCAGCAGGGCCATCTGGTCCCTGGGCATGTCTATCAGGATCGCGCTCAGGATCATTCCCGCGGTGATTTCGCCGAGAAACCCCGGGTAGCCCAGCCTCTCGAATCCCTCAGCCAGGAGTCTTGCGAAGGCTATGATTACGAAGACGTACCCTATGATTTCCATGGCCTCCATTACGTGCGGGATGTTAATAATTTTTCTGCCGGCAACCCTTTTATTCCCGTGCGGAGAGTTTTAATCATGAGACACTATGAGATAGTCAGGATTAAGGAGAACGGTAAGGTTGAGCTGCCCCGGGATTACGCCTACGAGCTTGGCGTGGTGGAGGGCGCATATTTCCTCCTCGAGATAGACACCGACCTCAAGGAGGTTCACTTGGAAAGGGTGGCCCTGCCTGGAAAGAAGCTCGTAGAGGTTGAGCTCGTTGTGGAGGACCGTCCGGGGGTTCTGGCAAGGATCAGCGGTCTCTTCGGCAGGCACGGGGTTAACATACTCTTCAGCGAGTCAGAGGAGTTCGGTGCCATTGGACTGGCCGGCATCGTCGCGGTCGTGGACGTGAGCGGGATGAGCATAACCCTGGATGCCCTGAAAAATGAGCTCGCCTCCCTGTCCGCGGTGAAGGAGGTTCATCTAAAACCCCTGGAGTAGAATCATGGCTATGGCCATCATCACGAAAACCGCGGTGAGGATGTTCACATCCCTCCCGATTTCCCTGGGGCCGGCCCTTGGGCTCCTGCCGAGAACTCCGAGCCACTTTAGGAGTGCAAAGAGGAGGAGCGCGGAGGATAGATACAGGACGTCCCTGGGATTTACGCCTGCTCCGAGGTAAACGCCGGTTAGGAGGGCCGCCAGCGCCAGGCCAAGCGACGGCAGCTTCCATGCCGCGGGCATTCCCGGGGCCTCACCCCGTCTAAGATGGTGGTTCAGTTTTGCGAAGGACGTGAGTGTCCCGATGCTTCCCAATGGGACGGCGAGCTTCCAAAGGCCCGACAGGCTTTCGTAGAGCAGTTCCTTTCCGTATGCCCCAACCAGTGGTCCTATTCCTCCTATCGCGAGGCTGAGGGTGAGGACGGAGGCTGCCATAACGGGCGCGTTCCTGTAGCCGAACTCCCCGAGCTTTCTGCTCTCCCTCCCGAGCGAACCCACCGCAAGGAACAGGCCTCCCTTGAATATGGAGTGTGCCATCGCGTAGTACGCCGCCCCGACGAAGTTGAGGCTCCCAACGCCGAGGAGGACGTAGCCCATCTGGGAGACCGTGGAATACGCAAGGAAGCGCTTTGCATCCCGCTGGAGGAGAGCCCCGGCGATGCCGAAGAATATCGACGTCACCGCCATCCCCATCACGGCCGCCCTGAAGGTTTCCCCTGAGGGGAGGGCGGAGAGGAGGAGTATCATCCCGTAGGCGGGGGCCTTGACAACGGCGCCGCTCAGAACCGCGCTCACGGGAGTCGGCGCGCTCGAGTGGGCGTCTGGGAGCCAGGAATGGAGCGGGAAGATGCCTGCCTTGAGGAGAAGCGAGGTAAATGCCAGTGCCAGGGCGGTGTTCAGCTCCCTGGATGGCCCGGCACTCTCTCTGACGAGATCGACGTTGAGATAGCCGGTCTCCATGTAGATTATCCCGACCGCAAAGACGAAGAGGTACGATGCCAGCAGGGACATTATGAGGTACCTGAACGCGGCCCTCTTGGAGCCCTTTTCGTCCGAGAAGGCCACGAGCGCAAAGGCCGATACAGATGCTATCTCGGAATATATGTAGAAATTGAAGAAGTCCCGTGCTATGAACGCTCCCATAAGCCCCGTGTGGAGGAGCAGAAGGAGCGCGAGAACCTTCGGCGTCTTTTTGTTCCTGAAATCGAAGTAGTACAGGGAGTACAGGGCGACGAAGATGAAGAGCACAAGCTCCCCCGCGATGAATGGCAGGTTCGTCCGCGTCAGGGCGACCTCTATTCCAGCCTCCCGCGCCCAGCCCCCGACGATCTCCGAACCAAGCCCGTTTAAGAGAACGACCGGAACCGGCAGGAGGGCTCCGAGCAGAAAAACTCCCCTGATTACGGTTCTCTTGACCTTCAGCACATCGAGGAGCATGAGTATGAAAGCAGCCAGCAGGGGCAGCGCGGCCATCAGGGGTATCATTCGCCGTCACCCTCCATCCGCATTATAACCGCGAGAGCGAGGGAGGTTATCGCGACGTCCACGACGAGGGTGGTGAGCATGAGCGTTGCCGGGAGAGGATCAACGGGGTCAGTTGGCATTATCGGCACGTCCTTTTCGGGGGAGTACGCGAGACCTATGAAGAATAGGACAAGCCCGAGGGAGACGATGTTTATCGAGAGGACTAGCTTTATCGGCTCCCTTTTGGCCATCAGGCCGTAGATTCCAACGAGCATTATCAGGATTCCAGCATGCTCCGGACTAATCACTTTCGACCCACCTCAGCAGGATGTAGAAGACGAACGTGAAAGCCGCGCCGACCTCCAGCCCCACGATCACGTTGAAAGGCAGGATTATCCCTCCCTCCGTCGGCAGGAAGTTTGAATAGAACGCCCCCAGCCCGAGGCCTGCAATTCCGAGGAGCACCAGCAGCGCCCCGGCGGAGCTCTCTATGAGGCCAGCCCAGTTGAAGTGGAACTTCCTCCGGACTTTGCCGTAGCCGTGTGAGGTGATGAGCAGTATCACCGCCACCGCCAGGATAACCCCTCCTTGGAAGCCGCCGCCGGGACTTACGTGGCCGTAGAGCATCAGATAGGCCGCGTAGGTGACGAGGAATGGGCTTACCATCTTGGTCGTCGTCCTCACGACGGTGCTCATCTTCACTTTTTCTTCCCCCCGAGGAGGACGTAAAAGCCGATGACGGCCGTGAATAGCAGACTCGCCTCGCCAAGGCTGTCATAGGCCCTCCAGCCGGCCAGGATGGCCGACACTAGGTTGGGAACGTTTATCTCCGTCCAGTGGGTGACGTAGTACGTGTAGCTCCCTCCGTAGGGCGGCGAGTAGCTCAGCGAGAGGAGCAGAACGCCCAGTGCGAGCGTCAGGGCGGCGGCAGCGGCCCTCACCGCGTCACCCCCTTTATCGTGAAGAGGAACACCCCTATGACTATTGCCCCCACCACTATCGCCGAGAGCGCAACGTCTGGGGCGTTCAGCTCGAAGAGTGCCAGGATGAAGAGCAGGCTGAGGAGGGAGTATTTAACGACCGCACTGACCAGGTTCCTCTCCTCAACCACCGCAACGGCAAGGATCATCATCGCGAGGAAGACCACATCAAGGATTGTCCCAGGCATACATGTCCACCACGACTTTTGGCTTTACCCCGTAGCGGTAGGCCCCGCGCGCTATGGCGTGGCTCACCATGGGGTTTATCATGGCTATAAGGAAGGCCAGGACGAGGAGTTTGGCCCTCACCAGGGCGGGGGCGTTCATGGTGATGATGAGGTAGAGGATTATGCTCATCGCTCCCCCAGTGTCGCATTTTGTGGCCGCGTGGAGTCTGGTGTAAACGTCGGGAAATCTGAGTATCCCGAGGGCCCCGAAGAGCATTACAGCTTCCCCGAAGAGGAGGAGCAGAACCTCAAGCACCGGCACCCCTCCTTTCCATGTACTTCGCCAGAATCAGTCCCCCGACCGAGTTCACCATGAGCAGGACTATCGCGAGGTCTATCAGGTAGTACTCGCCCCTCATGACGGAGACCAGTGCTATTATCACCACCACCTTCGTCGTTATTGTGTTCAGGCCCACTATCCTGTCTGGAAGGGTCGGTCCCCTGAGCACGCGGTATGTTATCAGCACCGCCGTGAAGACGAGCAGATAGAATGCGCTCACCAGAAGACCTTCTTGAGCCATTCCTCTATGTCCCCCTTTATTTTTTCTCCGGCCTTCTCCCGGTTGAGGGTCTCCAGGTCTATCCAGTGAACGTAGAGGTAGGTCTCGTCGAGCTTCTTCTTGACGTCCAGTGTAAGGGTGCCGGGCGTCAGGGTTATGGAGTTCGCGAGTATCGTTACGCCCGTGTCGGAGTGCAGATCGGTCCTTATCTTGACGATGCCGGGGTTGATATCCATGAATATTACGTTCCTGGCCACCTTCACGTTGCTCTCCAGCAGGCGGAAGGCCATTATCACCAGATACTGGGGCAGGTAGATGAGGGCGAAGTAGAGGATTTTCTCGAGTACGTGGCCGCTCCTCCTCACGTCTCCGGTCAGGAGATCGCGCATGAAGAGCGACACAAGGAGGGTAACCACGGCGCCGGTGATTAGGTTCCTCGGCTCCACACTGGAGGTTATGACGATCCAGAACGCCATCAGGGCGAGCCAGGTCAGGGCCACCCTTTCCCAGGGCGGCAGGCCGGACGCCCCGGAGGTTTCGTGGAGAACCCTCTCGTTGAGGGTCTTCAGCCTCTCCTTTAGGTAGAAGGGGACGCGGCTCATGTGGTGGTTTAGGGTACGAGGGGTTATAACGCTTTTGCAATTGGCCAAAGGATTGCCCAGATCTGTGAAATTCGTTCGGAGTTCTTCGGGAAACACCGAAACTTTGTGCAGCCGAAGTGAAAACGGCGAATGCAGAATCCTTCACTCATGGAAAGGTTTAAATCTCTGCTCTTCCTACGAGAACCGGTGATGTTCATGATTGAAGTCGGAGAATACAGGGTTAAGGAGGGCCTCTACTACACGAAGGACCACGAGTGGGTCCAGGTTCTCGATGACGGGACGGTTCTGGTGGGCATAAGCGACTACGCCCAGAAGGAGCTCGGCGATCTTGCATACGTCGAGCTTCCGGAGACCGGCTCCGAACTCAACAAAGGCGACGTTCTCTGCGAGCTTGAGAGTGTCAAGGCCGTTTCCGAGGTCTATGCCCCGGTCAGCGGCGAGGTCGTCGAGGTCAACGAGGAGCTCGAGGACAGCCCGGAGCTCATCAACGAGGACCCCTACGAGAACTGGATAGTCAAGCTCAAGCCGGGCAACCTCGACGAGGAGCTCAAGGAGCTTATGGACGCCAGCGCTTACGCTGAGTACCTTGAGAGCCTCTGAGCAAGGCTTTAATACTTTTCTACTCTATCCCTTCTGGTGTTGGGTCATGAAGGTTCTCAAGGAGTGGGACGTGAAGGTAAAGCTCGTAAGGACAAAGAGGGGCGCTGTTCTGCACATGATAGAACTTGAGCCTGGCCATTTCTACCTCGAGCAGAACCCGCTTAAGGATTCAAAGTACGGTGTCGCCTACAGGAAGATAAAGGAGAACTTCCCCGAGTTCTACATGTTCTGGGAGATAAAGAACAACCGCTACACCGGCAAGCTCCTTGCCGGGGCGATCTTGGAGAAGAAGGAGATAGACGAGTTCGTCACCCTGCTCGCTAAGACGGAGGACTTCAAGAAGTTTGAGGAGATCCTCGAGGAAATCGAGGAGATGGAGGAGTAGTGAGCTCAGGCTTTGACCATCATCACCGCTGCGCGAGGCGCAGTCTCAGATACCCTAGAGGTCTTCATCGCTCGCCTCGTTCCTCGATTGGGGGCGGAGAGCCCTCTGTTCGTGAGCGACAATAACCGCCTAGTTAAATCGCTCACAGAGAGCCCCCCCCACTACCGCCTATTCCGTCGTCGGGGCTTTTATAACTTTCGTTCTTTTCAGATACCCTACCCGTTTTTAGCGCCCGGTGCTCATAGGGATCCCCGACGTTTACTCGCTGTCTGTGCGTGAACCGCAGAAGCTCAGCGAGGTCTGTCACTTCCTTGACCTCGTCTGTTTTTTGGAATGCGATGAGCTTCACGAACAGTTTACGAGGCCGTCGAGCACTCTGAACACTTCGCGCTCATTCATACTTTCACCGGTAATAATAGTGGACAAAGGGGTTTAAGACTCGTAATGATGTGACACCGACGAGAAAGTTTATATACTCCAATGTGTCTGATATGTGTCTGGAGTGTGTGCCCCATGGGTAAGAGGGTTCAGGTGACATTCACTGATGAGCAATGGGGGATTTTACAAAGGTTTAAGGGGAAGATGGGAGAAAGCGATGCGGATGTCATCCGTAACATCGTCTTATCTTGGTTATCGGAGAAATCAATTATGTCCACGATTGTGAAAAGGGAGATTTCGGAGGGTGAAAAATGAAAATTCCAGCTATAAAGACTACACACAAAATTATTTTCGGGGATTCAAGGTATATGGATGAAATCGAGGATGAGAGTGTCCATCTTGTTGTAACATCCCCACCTTACCCAATGATTCAAATCTGGGATGACCTCTTCAAAAGTCTCGACGACCGCATAAGGGAAAAGTGGGAAGAACTCGAACAAACTACCGATGAGAATGAGAAGGAACGGATCGCATATCAAATCTATGAACTGATGCACGAGGTTCTTCTTCCCGTTTGGAAAGAACTGTATAGGGTGCTTATCCCCGGGGGAATTGCCTGCATCAATATTGGTGATGCAACGAGGAAAGTGAATGGTATCTTCAGGTTGTTCCCGAACCACTCAAAGATTATAGAGCACTTTGAGAAGATTGGTTTCGTCACACTTCCATATATCCTTTGGAAAAAACCCACCAACAAACCGAATGCATTCCTCGGTTCTGGTTTTCTTCCGACAAATGCTTATGTAACTCTCGATGTAGAATATATTCTCATATTCAGGAAGGGAGGCCCAAGAAGGTTTAAACCAAAAGACCCATACCGATATGCAAGTAAATACACGAAGGAAGAGCGAGACAGATGGTTCTCACAGATTTGGAACGACATCAGGGGAGTTCGTCAGAATCATAGTGCCCTCGCGAGGAGAACGGCGGCCTACCCCGAAGAGATACCCCGCAGGCTTATTAGGATGTTCTCTATCATTGGAGATACCGTTCTCGACCCGTTCCTTGGTACGGGAACAACGACAAAGGTCGCCATTGAGCTAAAAAGGAACAGCATTGGGTACGAAATTGACCCCAATCTCGAACCTGTGATAAAAGAGAAAATAGGAGCCAACCAGCGCAGGATTGATAGCCCCTTCGAGGTTCGATTCATTCATCGTGGGCAATGATCCCCCATCATCTTTTGTCGAATAACCTGAAACTGAGAGTTGTCCCGCTTCTGGTGTATTTAACGAGGATAATCTCTTCAATTGTTCCGATTGGAGTTATCAGGTCTTCGAATGCCCTTCTGTTTATAGTGAAATTCTCGGCAACTATAACACCAGTGACTTTGAAATCACTCTGGTCGGCGCCGAAGAACTGGTCGAGATAAGAAGCCCGTACTGCAAGTTTTTTGAGTTCTTCTCGTAGTGCTGTCCAGTTTAAAGAACCTGCCTTAAGCTCCCATATCCATGGGTTGATAATTCTACCATTTCGTTCGTTCCAGGTTAAGAGGTCTGCCATTTTTAGATATCCAAGGGGGACTGTATTAAGAACATGACTATGTCTAAATTCAAGGCCGGATATGGTCAATGTCCCTTTGCGGATACGATGAACCAACACGGCCTCGAGGTTTTTCTCATAACCATCCTGAAATGTATCAAAGGTCATAGGAGCAAAATTTACGGCGGGGGGCTGTCCAGCGATGGGAGTGTCCGGCTGAGAGTAGTTCTCGAACAGGTCAATAATCCTCTCAAAATCTTTGCGGGTTACCCCCTTTATTGTTTTGTTTTTGTCCTCATATCTAAGCCGTGATGGCAGGCTAGTGATTCTTCCACGGACTATATCATTGAACAGTGGATCCATCGGCATCTCTTTGAAATATAACTCATCGACGGGGATTATAGGTATCCACCACACAAAATTTCCCGAATTTACAGTGGTAGTCACCGTGCTCCAGTTGTTGTTCCAAGTACTTGTGTTGACATTTTGTCCATCGAAGAGATGCGAAAGGCCTGCATCGACAACAGGGTCTCCGTTAACCTCAAACACTCCAGTGATAGAACCCTTGGTATGAAGAAGGATGTAATCCCTCTCTCTCACCCGCGCAAGATCGGCGAGAATATCCCAATTCATTTTGACAGAATTTCCCACCCATTTTTTAAGGTGGGTTTCCTCACTCTCCCCCCTGCGCTTTGGTTCTCTTGTAAGCACAGGTCGTATTCCTACGAGTCCATCCTGTATGAATTGTGTCCTTATCTCATCCGAGTCGCAGGTTATGATATGATACTGCCTGCCCATTTTGCTCACCCCTTTAGAGAAAGCTCTCCACTAATCTCGCAAATTCGGAGTAATCTATTTTCAAACCGGTTTTGGTCTTCTCATAATAGATGATCGGTGCCTCTATATTTTCTTTCAGATGTTTCTCCTGTTTGTAGGTTACACCCTTTATCGAAACCGGGAACTCTCTCCCATTGATCATGATAAATCCATCGATGCCTTTTGATTCCTCTTCAGGAGAGGATAATCTATAACTCATAGAATCCCCCGCGAAAATTTCAGCAAGCTTGCTAAGGATTGGTCTCTGAACCATAAGTCCCCAGAAAGTCTTCTTTAGTATCAAATCTTCTACCCACTCACGAATGGTGACTTCGTCTATACTTTCCAAGACTTTCCGCATTTCTTCAATTTTCTTTTCAATCCGTTTGACGGCTCTGTCGATGGCTTCCTCTCCAGTGACTCCTGGGATAACTTCCTTTGAAAGGTAGAAGTTCTCCCAGTTGTCAAAAGTCCATTTGTTCTTTGGGTATTCCTTTTGGAACTCTTTTATGAGTTCGGACATTTGGCCCACAGCGCGCGGTCTTGTTGCTTGGGCGAAGTTGTTCGCCAAATTTATTAGGGGAGAAACATACTTTTCAAATTCCGTTTCTGGGACATCCAGAACCCTCATCAATTCCTCTCGTTTAATAACAACTTCATAGGCTTTGGGCACGACCATCACCAGTGAAATTCTCGTTACACAGACTCATAAAGTTGACGACACGAGGGTTTTGTACCGGGAGTTCAAGGCATGGGAGGTTCTTGGTATTCGCGTGGCCGCAACGACGGGCGACTACGACTCGACCGATGAGTGGCTCGGAAGGTACGACATAATCATCGCCACCTCCGAGAAGTTCGACTCACTCCTGAGGCACGGCTCGGCCAGTATGCCCCTCATCACGGGTCAGCTACCGTTAGGCTCGTCATCGCCGTACTGTCCTCCACCCTCACCTGATAAACTTCACGAAACCCTTATAACTTCTGCCCCGGTAGTTAACTACTGGGGTGGTAGTTGTGTACTTTGACACCCGGCCGAAGAGAAGGCGGGAGGACCTGTACGACAGGGAAGAGGAGCTTGCGGAGTTCGAGCGCTCAATCAGGTCCGGAAACCCCCTCACCGTAATAACCGGCATAAGGAGGCTTGGGAAAACGTCCCTTCTCGTGGTGGGCCTGAACGAGCTCGCGGTTCCGTACGTTCTCGTGGATTTCAGGGGGGTAAACCCGAACTCCCGAATGGACGTTTACCGGAGGATAGAGAGCTCGGTCAATGCCTTCCTTCGCGAAAACCGCGACCTCTGGGAGGAGCTCAGGAGAGACCTCAAGAACATAACGGGCCTCAGGGTTCTGAGCTTCGGGGTGAGCTTCTCCTGGAAGGACGAGAGAACCGACCTCATAGCGCTCTTCCGGGAACTGGAAAAATACGACGTCGTCCTGGCCTTCGATGAGGTTCAGTACCTCCGGGGGCCGGTGGGGAGTGAATTCGCGGGCATCGTGGCCCACCTCTACGATTACTCCGACCTCAGAATGGTTATGACGGGTTCAGAGGTGGGCCTGCTCCACGATTACCTGGGCCTCGACGACCCGAGGGCCCCCCTTTACGGCAGGTACTTCCATGAGATTTCCCTTCACAGGTTCTCACCGGAGCAGAGCAGGGAGTTCCTCAGGATAGGCTTTGAACAGGTCGGTTTGAATCCCCCCGGAGAGCTCATAGACCTTGCCGTGGAGAGGCTCGACGGCATAGTGGGGTGGCTCGTTCTCTTTGGTAGGAAGGCAATGGAAAAGGGGCTCACCGAGAACCTCGTAGATGATGTTTTCGAGGAGGCAAGGGCCCTCGCCATGGAGGAGTTCGAGAACTTCCTTTCGAAGAGACCCGCCGCTAGAAAACGGTACGTCGAGATAATGAGGGCCGTTGCCAGCGGCAGGAGAACGTGGGAGGAGATAAAGGAACACCTTGAGATGAAGGAAGGCAGGAGCGTAGCCGACAGCGTGCTGGCAAGGCTTCTCAAGGCCCTTGTTGACTCCTCGTTCCTTGAGAAGAAGCGCGAGGGAAGAAACGTCCGCTATAGCATTCCCGACCCGATACTCGAGGAGTGCTTCAAGGAAAAATGAATGAAAGGGTCAGGCGTTTTCCTTTTCTTCCCTCTTCTTCGTGAGGTACTCGTGGATGGCCTTTGCGGCCATCCTTCCGTCTCCCATGGCGAGGATAACGGTCGCCTCTCCCCTTATCGCGTCTCCACCGGCGAAGACTCCCGGAATGCTCGTCATCAGGTTCTCGTCCACAACTATCTTACCGCGCTCGACCTTCAGGCCGGGCGTGTTGACGATGAGCCTGTTGGGGTGCTTTCCGATGGCTATGATGACGGTGTCGGCTTCGAGAGTCACATATTCCCCGGTTCCGACTATCTTCCTCTTGCCCCTGCTGTCCCTCTCGTCGAGGGCCTTCATCTTCTCGAACTTAACCGCCTTGATCTTACCGTTCTCATCGCCGATGAACTCGACCGGGTTGATGTAGAACTCGAACTTTATGCCCTCCTCCTTGGCGTGGTGGACCTCCTCAACCCTGGCGGAGACGTCCTCCGGGCCGCGGCGGTAGGCTATGGTGACCTCGGCACCGAAGCGCCTCGCGCTCCTCGCGGCGTCCATTGCGGTGTTTCCGGCACCTATGACGACGACCTTCTTGCCGACCTTGACGGGGGTGTCGTACTCCGGGAACAGGTATGCCTTCATGAGGTTCACGCGCGTCAGGAACTCGTTGGCGGTGTAGATTCCGTTGAGGTTTATGCCGGGCGCGTTGATGAGCCTCGGGGTTCCAGCCCCGGAGCCTATGAAGACGGCGTCGTACTCCTGGAGGAGTTCTTCAATAGTCACCGTCTTGCCGACGATGTGGTCCGTGAGTATCTTGACGCCGAGCTTCCTGAGCTTGTCAATCTCGCTCTCGACGATGCTCTTGGGCAGCCTGAACTCGGGGATGCCGTACATGAGCACTCCGCCCGCCTCGTGAAGGGCCTCGTAGATGGTAACGTCGTAGCCGAGCTTGGCGAGCTCGCCGGCGGCGGTGAGTCCTGCCGGTCCGGCTCCTATGATGGCCACACTCTGGCCCTTCTTCTCGATCTTCGGGATTATTTCGAAGAGAAGCTCCTCGTCTATGCCCTTCTCGCGGGCGTAGTCGGCCACAAACCTCTCGAGCTTTCCGATGTTTATCTTGTCGCCGACCCTGCCCATGACACAGTTCATCTCACACTGGTCCTCCTGCGGGCAGACCCTTCCGGTGGTGGCGGGAAGGGAGTTGCAGGCCCATATGACGTTGAGGGCCTCCTTGACGGCTTTGTCCGGGTCGTCGCGGTACTGGACGAGCTTGCTTATGAAGCCTGGAATGTCGATGTGGACGGGACAGCCCTTTATACAGGGCGCGTAGTTGTAGGGGCACTGGAGGCAGCGCTCGGCCTCCTTAACGGCAAGCTCGAAGGTGTAACCGAGGTTAACCTCCGCGAAGCTCTTAATACGCTCCTCCGCCGGCATCTCCGGCGTCGGAACGCGCTCCTTGATGATCTTCCTCTTAACCGCCATTACTGCTCACCCCCCTGGAGGGCCTTCATGTACTCCTGCATGGCCCTCTGCTCCATATCCGTGTAGTAGCCGCTCCTCGCTATGAGCTCGTCCCAGTTCACCTGGTACGCGTCGAACTCCGGCCCGTCTATGCAGGCGAACTTAACCTCGCCACCGACGGTGACGCGGCAGGCGCCGCACATTCCTGTCCCATCCACCATTATCGGGTGGAGGTCGGACTTCATGGGGATGCCGAACTCTTTGACTACGTTGAAAACGGCCCTCTGGTCCCCGGCGGGGCCGACCATGAAGACCATGTCGTACTCCTCCTTCTCCAGGAGTTCCCTGACCTTCTCGGTCAGCCTCTTGGTGACGTTCTTCATGTTGGTGGGGAAGTCGAGGTTCGGGTCGATCGGGACGGTTTCGAGTACGTGCCTGCCGACGGCTTCCTCCAGCTCGTCCTTGAGGACGACCATCGGCTCGAAGGTGACGTGGAGCGTCGTAACGTCGTTTCCGAGCTCCTGCCAGGCCCTGGCTATGGGGTAAACCTCGACTATTCCTGTGTAGGCACCGATGGCCAGTACCTTCCCGAACTTCTCCATCTCGGCCGGGTTTCCGAGCGGGCCGGCGACGTTGAGGAGCTCGTCGCCTTCCTTCAGCTCGCTGGCCATCCTCATGGTGGTCCTTCCCCTGATGAACGTTATGAGCACTATCCAGCCCTCGTCTCTGTCCCACATGACTGGTGTGAGCGGGATCCTCTCCCCGTTTTTGAACGCCCTGACGATGACGAACTGGCCGGGCTGAACCTTTTTGGCCACGTGGGGTGCGTGTATCCTGTACCATATGTTCCTCATGGCGATCTCTTTCTTTTCAAGTATCTTGTATGACACAATGAACACCTCCGTACACAGGTTCAAACTTGGTCATCTAAAGGTTTGCAACCTGTGGTGTTTATAAAGATGTTGTTAACCAAAGGTTTGCTGAGCGGAAGAATCCTCGAGCGTGCTGGGAAAAGATTAAAAAACGTTCGCAAAAAGGGCTGTTGGGGGGTAACGCTATGAAGCGTCTCGTTTATTATGCATCAACACTGCTGGCGGCGGTCGCCCTCTTCTGGCCGGTGATCTACGGCAGCGTTCCGGCCCTGAGGGTGCTCCCAGGGAACCCCGTGGTTCAGGGTATCGTGGGGCTCGTGCTCTTTGGAGGACTCGCCTACATGACTTTCGACGAGACCGCAGAAGAGACCGGCGGGATTGGAGAAAAGGGAGAGCTCACAGCTTCCTGATGAATGTTATGTATCCCGTATGGGCCAGCATGGTCGTCTTCGGCCGCATGCACTCCTTCTTTACCTCCTGCTCCCTGACGAGGACCTCGACGACCCTCGGTTTGTAGAAGTGCTCCCTGTACTCCTGAAACGCCTGGAAGAATCTGTGGACCTGGTTCATGCACGGGGTGTACGCCACGAAGTAGCCGCCGGGTCTGAGAACCTCAACGGCGTGAGGGAGGACATTCTCTGGCTGGGGCAGGTCGAGGACTATGTGGTCGGCGTACTCTTCATCTATGCCCTCGTAGATGTTCTTGAGCTTTATGGTTACCCTGTCCGAGAATCCAGCCAGCTCGATGTTCTTCTGGGCTATCCTGGCGAAGTCCTCGCGGCGTTCGTAGCTGATAACCCTTCCGTTTGGCCCGACGGCGTTGGCGAGGAATATCGTGAGCGCGCCGCTCCCGACGCCCGCCTCTATCACCGTGTCGCCGGGCGAGATCCCCGCGTAGGCGAGTATTATCCCGGCGTCCTTGGGGTGGACTATCTGCGGTCCGCGCTTCATCTTGGCTATTATGTCGTTTATGTCCGGTTTGAGGACCCTGAACTCCTCGTTTCGGTGGCTGACTATCGTCTCGCCGTACTCCTTTCCGATGAGCTCGCCGAGCTTGAGTATTCCCAGATCGGTGTGGAACTCCCTCTCCGATACCGTCACCAGGTAGCGCTTGCCCCTCCTATCGATGAGCAGAACCTTATCCCCTTCCCTGATCAATCGCTCCACCTTCCTTTTTTACTTTCAGGCCGTCCCGTGATATGTGGAACACCATCGAGGCGATTTCCTCGAGCATCGCCAGGTGTTCACTTCTCAGAACGCCCGCGTTTATAAAGTGTATCCCCACCCAGTCCTCCAGGGGTATCGTGCTGATGCCGGTTAGTATGGCCTTTATCGCCTCGTCCCCACCGAAGTGTATGTAGTGGCCGAGCCCGAAGGTGATGAAGTACTCCGGCTTTGTGGGGGAATGGCTTATCCTGCTGACGATGGCGTAGTAGTTCTTCAGGAACGTGTGTGAATCGTAGGCCGGAACCACCTCCCCTATAACGTCGCCGTAGCTGGTGGAGCCGGGGCCTATCTTCACGACCTTTATTTTCTTAATGAGTTCTATTACTCCCGAGTACTCCTTTCCGGAGACCTTTCGGGTGTAGTTTCTGAAGAGAATACCCCCGATGCCAAAGAAATCTGCCACGACGACCCCGTCCCTCTCAACGAGTGCCGGCAAAAGGACGCCCCACGAGAACTCTTCCACCGGATACGTGGGGGCGTACTCGAGCAGAATAACGTCTCCCCGGTTGGCCTTGCCGAAGATGTACTTCTCGAAGATGGGGATGTCCACACGACTCACCAAAAGGGTTTTTAATGGCACTTCTTTTAAATCTTGTCAGGTGGGAGGATGAGAAAGTTCGTGGTGTGGCCCAGCGAGCTCGACGCAAGGCTCAGCAGGCGCTACGGAAGGGCTGTGAGCAGGGAACTTGCCATCGACGGACCGAAGGTTCAGGAGATAGCCGATGCCGCGCTGGCCCTCGGGATGAGGGTGATCGAGCTCGATGAGGAGAAACTCAACCCCCGGCTGGCAGGTCTCGACGATGAGTACAGGCTCAGGGGAATGCTCCGAATCGAGAGCAGGCACCCTAAGGGCAAATCCCTGCGGATGCTTGGGCAGAAAATCAGGGAAATCAGAAAGACCCAGGTTAAGCCCCGGGGCAAGAAGAAACGCAAATCCGGGAAGAAAAAGAGGTGATCACTCCTCTTCTTCCATTTCTACGACTATGGCAGTGGTGGTATCGATAACGCCGTCAATGTTGTGTATGTCGTGGAGTATCTTCCTGGTGAGCTCGCCGAGGTCCTTCGCCTCGATGTGGACTATAGCATCGTAGGGGCCGGTGACGGCGTCGGCCTTGGTAACGCCCGGAATCTGCTTGAGCGCCTCTATGACGCTCTCGACTTTCCCAATCTCAACGGTCAGTAAAACGTACGACCTAACCATTTTTCATCACCGCGGAAAGGCTTTACGTCTCTATCTAGCCCTCCAACTCATTTAAGCTTTTCGTAGTTTTTTCGGATATCTTTGGGGAGTTGCATATTGAGAACGCTGCCTATAAGTAACCAGTAGTGCGCTTAAGGGGCTTACACGGCACTAAAAGTGGTATCGAAAGATTTATTACCTCATCAATCCTATAGAACATGCCCTTAATGTACAGGGGTGGATATTAATGAAGGCCAAAGGTTCAATAGCCCTGTTAGTGGTTTTTTTGGTGGTTTTTTCTGTTGCAGCCAGCGGCTGTATAGGTGGAAATACTGGGGAGACAACCACCATTCCGCAGAGCACCACTGGAAGTCCGACGGGTACCCAGACCACGTCTTCTGAGACGACTTCAGGCGGCACCACCGCGACATCAAGCCAGTCGGCCACCCAGACGCAGGCCCCCGCGGAGGTAAAGCCCGGGATACTGGAGATGGGTGACGTCTACGTTGTCGTTACCGACAAGAGCGTCGTGGTCGTCGGCCCGAAGGGCGCCAGCCCGACCGTTGACATCCCGAGCGACAGGAGGGTCATAAAGGTCGAGTACGAGGTTGACACCGCCAACACCCCGGACGTCAAGACCCTCATGGAGAAGGGTCAGGGATTCGGTGCCATCGATCCTGCCTTCTTCCGTGATGAGCACGTCGATGCCCTCGTTGTGGCCGCCAGGCGCCAGACCGACCCAACCATAAGGACCGAGTTATTTAAGGCTGTTTACATGCTCGGAAACAAGCTCGCCCCGGAGGTTATCCTCGGTCAGAACAAGCAGCTCCGCGTTTACTGGGACTGGGTCAAGGGCAGATACTACCACCCGACCCTTGCGGAGCGGTATGACCTCCTCACCGAGGACTCCAATGCTCCCTCCGTCAAGATCGGTATCAAGGACTACAAGAACGACCCCGAGACCTACACCATAGCCACCATTGGCTGGCCGGAGAGCTTTGACCCGGCCATGACCTACGAGACCTTCGGATGGGAGATCTGGCACGAGGTCGGAGACACCCTCGTCACCTACTGGAAGGAGGAAACCGAAGAGGTCAGCCCGGACCTCGCCGTTGCCTGGGCCCACAACGAGGACGGTACCGAGTGGTACTTCCTCATCCGCGGCGGTGTCCAGGCCTACGACCCGTGGGACGACAAGACCTACCCGATCGACGCCACCGACGTTGCCTTCACCTTCCTCCGCGTTGCAAGGCTCGGACACAGCGTCAGCTGGATGGTTAGCAGTTTCATGGACGTTAACAACTCCGCCGCCATCACCGAGGACGAGTTCGACCAGTACCTCAAGGAGCACCCGCTCGTCGCTGAGTTCAACGGCAAGAGCACCGAGGTCAAGAGCCTCGACGAGCTCAAGCAGTTCTTCGGTTACAGCGGCGACACCGCTGGAGTCTTCAAGCTCGTTCTCCCGGCCCCGTACGCTCCCGTCCTCGGAATACTCGCCGACCCGTTCCTCAGCGTCGTCCCGATGGAGTACCTCCTCGGCGACAAGTACCAGGAGGCCCTCCAGGCGAGCGACAACGGCCACAACCCGAGCGCCTGGTGGAGCTACCTGAGCGAGGGCAAGGGCGATCCGACCCACCAGCTCATGCACAACAAGCCCGTCGGAACCGGACCGTTCTACATCGCCGACTACCAGAAGGACGCCTACATAGTCCTCGAGTACAACCCGCACTACTGGAACGCCACCGCCAACCCAGGCCACAAGAGGGTCATCTACGTCATCAACAGCGACGCCATGGCCAGGATCAACCTGTTCAAGACCGGCACCGCCGATGTCGTTGCCATACCGCCCGAGAAGATGGACACGGTTAAGGGCCTCGAGCTCCAGGGCTTCAAGTCCGTCGTTAAGACCGACATCCTCCAGCCGATACTGACCTTCCTCGTCTTCAACACCCAGAAGGAGCCCTTCAACGACCCGCTCGTCAGGGAGGCCATGGCCTACGCCGTTCCGTACGACCAGATCTCCCAGGTCGTTTACCAGGGACTCCTCGCCAGGAACTACGGTCCGATACCGAAGCCGTGGCCGGGCTACACCGAGGAGGGAATAACCAAGTACAACTACAACCTCGCCAAGGCCAAGCAGCTCCTCAACCAGGCGGGCGTTGACCCGACCAAGTACAAGATCGAGCTCATCTACAACGAGGGCAACAGCGCCCGTGAGAAGATAATGACCCTCCTGCAGAACGTCTGGAGCCAGCTCGGCTTCCAGGTTACCATCAACAGCTACAACTGGCCAACCTACCTCGACAAGACCGAGCACGGCGAGTACGACGTTTACATCGTCGGCTGGGTCCCGGACTACCTCGACTCCGACAACTGGGTTGGCCCGTTCCTCTACGGCGCCACCGAGTTCACGAGTGTCGAGGTAAGCGTTAGCTAATTCTGATCTTTCTTTTTTTCTGTTCGTGGTTTTGGCGGAGATCTAAAGGATAAAGTCAACGGCACAGGGGGGAATAGGATTGGCGAACCTGAAGAAGTTCCTAATAAGAAGGCTCCTCACGTTTATCCCCACCCTCATTGGAGTTACCCTCATAGTCTTTCTGATCGCCTACGTCATCCCGGCGGACGTCGCCAGGGCATGGGCCGGCGGTGAGAAGGCGAGCCAGGCGTACATGGAGCAGATAAAGAAGGAGTACCACCTCGACGAGCCCTGGTACGACCAGTACTGGTTCCTTGTGAGCGGACTTGCGCGGAACAGCATAATCGATCCGAGGACGTCCAACTACGTCCTTGACGATATACGGGATCGTTTCCCCGTGACGTTTGAGCTGGCGTTGGTGGCGTTCTTCTTCATCCTGATAATAGGTATTCCCCTGGGTATAATCTCGGCCCTTAAGAGGAACACGTGGGTAGACACCGTTATCAGGTTCTTCGCCCTCACCGGCGTTTCAATGCCGGTCTTCTGGCTGGGCTACCTTCTCATATACGTGTTCTTCGTCGAGGTTCACTGGATAACGCTCGCCGGCTTCCCGGCCCCGCCCGAGCACCAGATAACCCACATCCCGATGATAGACGCCCTCATCACCGGAGACTTCTCAACCTTCAGCCAGCACCTCCACAGGCTCTGGCTCCCCGGGTTCACGCTGGGATTCATGGGTGCCGGCGTTCTCGCCAGGTTCGTCAGGAACAGCTTCCTCGAGGCCATAGGCAGCGACTACGTTGGATTCCTCAAGGCCAAGGGAGTCCCGAAGAGGGGAATCTACCGCCACGCCCTCAAGAACGCCATGGTTCCGATAGTCACCGTCCTCGGCCTTCAGTTCGGGGGCCTCCTCGGCGGAACTCCGATCACCGAGACGGTGTTCGGCCTCCCGGGAATGGGTTCCTACGTCATCGACTCGATCAGGAACCTCGACTTCCCCGCGGTCGTGGCCATAACCATGATCTTCGCCCTGATATTCCTCATAACAAACCTGGTCGTGGACATACTCTACGCCCTGATAGACCCGAGGGTGAGGTACTGACGCTGGGGTGATAAAATGGGCAGGGAAGAGTACAAATCAAACGTTCTGGACAAGCTCTCCGACAAGCTCGTCGAGGGATTTGGAAGCTTCATAAGCCTCTTCAAAAAGGACTGGAAGAAGAAAAACCGCTCCAAGATGGAAGAATGGAAGCTCATGCTCTACGCCCTCAACCGCTCGCCTCCGGGCCTAATAGGACTGGCGCTCGTGCTTATGTTCGTCCTCCTGGGTATATTCGGGCCCAGCCTCGCCACGTGGAACTACAGGTTCTTCCCGACCAACTACAACATGAGCACCTACCTCGCCCCGCCCGGCTCGACGTACTTCCTGAACGTTACCGAGCTTAGGGGGGACAACATCATCCAGTACACCACTAACATCCACTACACGCTCGGTGCGGACAACTTCGGTAGGGACCTCGTCAGCCTCATCCTCTACGGAGCCAGGGTCTCCCTGGTGATATCGATAGTCGTCATAGTCCTCGGTGTGCCCCTGGGCATCATCCTTGGCCTCATAGCGGGCTACTACGGCGGCAAGGTTGACGAGCTCGTCATGCGCATCACCGACGTGTTCCTGGCCTTCCCGGCGCTCATCCTCGCCATGGCCTTCTCCGCCGTGCTCCCGCAGAGGCTTCAGAACTTCATCTCCACCCATGAGTCCGTCCAGAGCTTCGTGCTGTGGCTCTTCGCGCTTGAACCTCAGGACGCCGGCAATCTCGGAAAGCTCCTCG
This sequence comes from Thermococcus sp. JdF3, assembly GCF_012027495.1. Classification (NCBI taxonomy): domain Archaea; kingdom Methanobacteriati; phylum Methanobacteriota; class Thermococci; order Thermococcales; family Thermococcaceae; genus Thermococcus; species Thermococcus sp. JdF3. The sequence continues at coordinate 128,884 of NZ_SNUK01000006.1, forward strand.
CCGTCATACTCGCCATGATCATAGTCTGGTGGCCTGCCTACGCCAGGATAACACGCGGTTCGACTCTCACCGAGAGGGAGAGCCTCTACGTTGAAGCCGCCCGCGCCATAGGACTCAGCTCCAGAACGATAATGTTCAGGCACATCCTGCCCAACATCATCGGCCCGATACTGGTTTACATAACCCTCGACTTTGGAGGCGTCATCCTCATGGAGGCCGGCCTGAGCTTCCTGGGCCTTGGTGCAACGCCGCCAATAGCCGACTGGGGTAGGATAGTCTACGACGGCTCCCAGTACTTCCCGGAGAAGTGGTGGCTCGTTACGTTCTCGGGCTTCATGATCATGCTCGTGGCCCTCGGATGGAACCTCCTCGGTGACACGATGAGGGACATCCTCGACCCGAAGACGAGGAGGAGCATAGAGTTCAAGGTTAAGAAGGCCAAGAAGGAGGGTGAGAGCAATGCCTGAGCCGATCCTTGAGGTTCGCGACCTGACCGTCCACTTTTACACCTACGCTGGAATAGTCAAGGCCATCGAAAGGGTTTCCTTCGACGTCTACAGGGGCGAGACCTTCGCGCTCGTCGGTGAAACCGGCTGTGGAAAGAGCGTCACCTCGCGCGCCCTCACCCAGCTCATCGAGAGCCCCGGAAAGATCGTGGAGGGCAGCGTGATTTACCACAGGGAGGACGGTTCAACGGTGGATCTTCTGAAGCTGTCCCAGGAGGAGATACGCGATATCCGCGGCAAAGAGATAGCCTACATCTTCCAGGATCCCCACGCCTCCCTCGACCCGCTCTACACGGTGGGGTATCAGATAGCCGAGGGAATGGTGGTTCACAACACAGTCAAGGACTGGAAAGAGGGCTTTAAGAAGGCCGTCGATATTCTCCGCCGTGTTCTCATCCCCGACCCGGAGAACAGGGTAAAGAACTACCCCCACGAGATGAGCGGAGGAATGAAACAGCGCGTCGTTATCGGAACGGGCGTCGCCAACAACCCCAAGATACTCATCGCCGACGAGCCAACGACCGCCCTCGACGTTACAGTTCAGGCCCAGATACTGGAGCTGATGAACAAGCTCAAGCGCGAGTACAACACCACCGTGATACTCATCACCCACAACATGGGAGTGGTCGCTGAGATGGCCGACCGCGTTGCGGTTATGTACGCGGGCAAAATAGTCGAGATAGGCTCCGTTGACCAGATATTCAAGAACCCGCTCCACCCGTACACGCAGGGTCTCCTGAGGGCAGTTCCCAACCCGCTGGCCAAGATAGAGCGGCTCGAGACCATCCCTGGAACGGTTCCCAACCTGATAGAGCCGCCCGGAGGGTGTCGCTTCCACCCGAGGTGCCCGAGGGTCATGGGCGTCTGCAAGGATAGGGTCCCCGAGCTGAAGGAGATGGAGCCCGGTCACTTCGTGGCGTGCCACCTTTACTGAGGTGATACCATGAGCGAGCCGATAATCGAAGTTAAGAACCTCAAGAAGTATTTCCCCATCAGGGGCCTTTTCAGGACTGAAGGCTACGTCAAGGCGGTTGATGACGTCAGTTTCACAATAAGCCGCGGTGAAACCTTCGGTCTCGTCGGAGAGAGCGGCTGTGGAAAAACAACCACCGGAAGGACCATCCTCCGCCTCATAGAACCCACCAGCGGTCAAATCATCTTCCAGGGCAAGGACGTCACGAAGCTCAAGGGCGAGGAGATGAAGTGGTTCCGCAGGAAGGCCCAGATCATGTTCCAGGACCCCTACTCCTCACTCAACCCCAGGCAGACCGTCTTTGAAATAATCATGGAACCGGTTAAGTTCCACGGGATAGAGGTTGACGACCCAGAGGACTTCGTGATAAAGCTGCTGGAGAGCGTCGGCCTCAACGAGATGCACCTCTACCGCTATCCCCACGAGTTTTCCGGCGGCCAGAGGCAGAGGATAGCCCTCGCCAGACTGCTGGCTCTAAAACCGGAGTTCATAGTCCTCGATGAGCCCACCTCCGCCCTCGACGTTTCGGTTCAGGCCAACATACTCAACACGATGAAAGACCTCCAGAGACAGTTCGGCTTCACCTACCTGTTCATCAGCCACGACCTCGGTGTCGTCAAGTACATGAGCCACAGGATGGGCGTTATGTACCTCGGGAAGCTCGTGGAGGTCGGCCCGGCAGAGGAGATATTCGAGAACCCGTTACACCCGTACACCAAGTTCCTGCTGTCCGCCATACCGGTTCCCGACCCGGAGCTGTCGAGGGAGCTAAAGGCTAAGCGTATGAAGGTTGAAGGGGAGCCGCCCAGTCCAATAAATCCACCTGCAGGCTGCCGTTTCCACCCGAGGTGCCCATTCGCCAAGGCGGGGCTCTGCGACAAGAAGGAACCCCCTCTCATCGAGGTCGAGAGTGGCCACTACGTCGCCTGCTGGCTCTACGGGAAGGCGTGATTTTTCTGTTCCCCTTTCTTTTTGGTTCTCAACCATGGGAGCGCCATTCCCGCGTTGGAGTCTATTCTGAACAGCTCCCTGTAAACGGGGTCGCTGACTTCCCCACCGTTCACCTCAAACTCGAGGACTGCATAGCCCAGCGGTCTTATCGTGACCCCTTCCAGTTCGACCGGGGTTTTTGCCCCAAGAACCTTCCTCAGTATCGCCAGGGCCAGCAGGGCTTCCCGGTTTCTCCTGGCCAGCTCCTCGTCCCTGTCCACGTGGCGCTGGTGGCCGGTCGGTATGCCGATGATTCTCCAGATGTTCCAGCGCCTCATGTGTCTGGTTCTCTCGTTGAACCTCTCGCCGCTGAGGTCGTAGAGGGTCACGAAGAGGGAAGTCAGGTAGTTCCTCAGGGAGTCCTCTTCCAGCAGGGCCCCTCGAGGTCTGGCCTCGAGCCGCTGGAGGTTTTCGGCCTTTCTTATCAGCGTTGCACGCCTCTCGGGTTTCTCCACCCTCAGCGAAAAGTACGCGTCCACGCCGTACATCCCGGTTCTCGTCTCGAAGAGCACGTAGGGAACCCTCAGCCTCATGCATCTCCCCCGGTTGAGTACGTGGGATAAGCATATAAAACCGCCGGAGGAATAGTCCCGGAGCTGAGGGCTATGAGGGTTGATGAGCTTCCGGTGGACGAGAGGATAAAGAGGATAATCCGTGAGAGGGGAATAGAGGAACTGTACCCGCCGCAGGCGGAGGCCCTGATGAGCGGCGTCCTGGAGGGAAAAAACCTTGTACTCGCCATTCCCACGGCGAGCGGAAAGACCCTTGTGAGCGAGATAGTCATGGTCAACAAGCTTCTTCGGGAGGGGGGCAAGGCAGTCTATCTCGTCCCCCTGAAGGCTCTGGCAGAGGAGAAGTACCGCGAGTTCAAGGAATGGGAGGTCCTGGGTCTCCGCGTGGCCGCAACGACCGGTGACTACGACTCCACCGACGAGTGGCTCGGGCGCTACGATGTAATAATCGCCACCGCCGAGAAGTTCGACTCCCTCCTGAGGCACGGCTCCAACTGGATTGAGGACGTCAAACTTGTCGTGGCGGACGAGGTCCACCTCATAGGCTCCTACGACAGGGGGGCCACGCTCGAGATGATACTCAGCCACATGCTTGGAAAGGCCCAGATTCTGGCCCTGAGTGCCACCGTTGGAAACGCCGAGGAGCTTGCCGAGTGGCTCGATGCCGCGCTGGTTATGAGCGACTGGCGCCCGGTTCAGCTCAGGAAAGGGGTATTCCACATCGGGCAGCTCTTCTGGGAGGACGGCAAAATAGACCGCTACCCCGAGAACTGGGAAAGCCTGGCGATTGACGCCGTCAAGAGGGGCAAACAGGCGCTGGTGTTCGTCAACACTCGCCGCTCGGCCGAAAAGGAGGCCCTCTCGCTGTCCTCCAGGATAGCCCGCCTCCTCACGAAGCCGGAGACCAGGCGGCTGGACGAGCTGGTTTCCTCTATCGAGGACAACCCTACGACGGAGAAGCTCAAGAGGGCGCTGCGGGGCGGCGTTGCCTTCCATCACGCGGGCCTGAGCAGGGCTGAGAGGACCATGATAGAGGACGCATTCAGGGAGGGGTTGGTTAAGGTTATAACTGCGACGCCAACGCTGTGCATGCACCCAGAAACGCCGGTAATCACGAAAAACGGCGTTAAAAAGGTCTCGGAGCTGAAGGAGGGGGACGAGGTTCTAACTCACACGGGGGAGTTTAAGAGGGTGATACAGCCCCTGAAGAGAGAGCACCGTGGAAAACTACTCGTTATAAATGCTTACGGAACGGTTCCGGTCAGGATAACCCCCGAGCATATGGTGTGGGTCATAAAGCAGGTACGGCACAAGTCCCATTACTCGGACGGAAGGCAGGTTATATGGTGGGAGTTCAAAGGGCCCGAATGGATGACCGCGCAGGAGCTTAAGGAAAGGCTTGAATCCGAGAGGGATCCAAAGGTCTCCTACATGCTGCTCCAGCCGGTTCCAAAACTCTCAATCAAAGCCACCAAAATCCCGCTGAGGAAAGAGGTCTACGTCGTCAACCAGCATGGAAAAACCGACAAACTTCATCCCTCAGTTGTCAGAACCCCGGAGTTTCTCCCGATTAACTTCGAAACAGCCCGTTTGATTGGCCTCTGGATTGCGGAAGGTTCAACGACAAAAACAGGGGTTATAAAGTTTGATATAGGCTCTCATGAGGATGGGATAACGAAGTTTTTGCTGGACACGATACCCAAATACTTCCCCGGAGCGAACGTGGTGGTCAGAGACCTCGAAAGGAACCGCCGGACAGTGAGGTTCTGCAACAAGCGTTTCGCCTGCTGGCTCAGGGAAAACGTGGGACACAGGGCCCACGGAAAAACCATCCCGCTGGAACTGCTCTTCAACGAGAACCGCGAGGTTAGGCTGGGCCTCCTCAGGGGGTTGATAGAAGGCGATGGTTACGTAAGGCGGGACCCCGAATCCAGGGCGAACTACATCAGCTACACGACGACCTCCCCCTCGCTGGCCTACCAGATTCAGCTCCTTCTGGCTTCTCTGGGCTATGTTTCATCGGTTGACGTTACCATTAGGAAGGGAGGCATCGGAAAGACGAGGAAGCCCATTTACATCGTGAGAGTCAGCGGAAAGAGCTACTACGACCTTCTGAAGGAGCTTGGATTTGATAGTCCACCAAAAGGGGACCGCACCTACAACATCAACAAAGTATGGAACGGCTACCTGCTCCTCAAGGTCCGTTCGATTGGGGAGGAGGACTACGAGGGAGAGGTCTACAATCTTGAAGTCGAAGATAACGAGAGCTACAGTGTTGGATTCATCGTCCACAACTCGGCTGGAATAAACCTGCCCGCCTTCCGCGTCATAATCCGCGACACCAAGCGCTACGCCGGCTTCGGCTGGACGGACATCCCGGTCCTTGAGATACAGCAGATGATGGGGCGCGCTGGAAGGCCCAAGTACGATAAAGTGGGGGAGGCCATAATAGTTGCCAGAACCGAAGACCCCCGAAAGCTCCTGGAGCGGTACGTCCACGGGAAGCCTGAAAAGCTCTTCTCGATGCTCGCCAACGAGCAGGCCTTCAGGAGCCAGATTCTGGCGCTCGTGACCAACTTTGGGATAGGTAACTTCCGCGAGCTGGTTTCTTTCCTTGAGAGGACTTTCTACGCCCACCAGCGGGGGGATATAGCCTCTCTTGAGTACAAGGCCAAGAACGTCGTTTACTTCCTCATCGAAAACGGCTTCATCGACATGGACATGAACGACCGCTTCATGCCCCTGCCCTTTGGAAAACGCACCTCCCAGCTTTACATAGATCCCCTCACGGCGAAGAAATTCAAGGACGCCTTCCCGAAGCTTGAGAAGAACCCCAACCCCTTCGGTATCTTCCAGCTGATGGCCTCGACGCCGGACATGGCCACGCTGAACGCCCGGAGACGGGAGATGGAGGACTACCTCGACCTGGCCTATGAGATGGAGGATAAGCTTTACACGAACATCCCCTACTACGAGGACTCGCGTTTCCAGGGCTTTTTGAGCCAGATAAAAACGGCAAAGGTTCTCCTCGACTGGATAAACGAGGTTCCGGAGACGAGGATATACGAGACCTACAGCATAGACCCCGGGGACCTCTACCGCATCCTCGAACTTGCGGACTGGCTCATGTACTCCCTAATCGAGCTGTACCGGCTCGAAGAGCCGGAGGAAAACGTGCTGAACTATCTGAGAGACCTGCACCTCCGCCTGCGCCACGGTGTTCGCGAGGAGCTCCTCGAGCTGGTCAGGCTCCCCAACATCGGAAGGAAGAGGGCGAGGGCGCTCTACAACGCCGGCTTCAGAACACAGGAGGATATAATGCGCGCCAAGGTGAGGGACCTCTTGGAGGTTGAGGGCATAGGAATGAAGGTGGTTGAAGGTTTGTTCCGGCACTTTGGCGTGGAGATGCCGAAGGGTGCTAAAAAGGACTCCAAAAAGGCGGAAAAAGCGCGGAAGGGAACCCTCGATGCTTTCCTGAAGTAGGGTCAATCTTTTTAAATCCCCCTATTTTACTCGGGCGTGGGCACTATGATAATCATCGTGACCGGAATGCCTGGTTCGGGAAAGAGTAAGATCGTTAAAGAATTCGAGAGGAGGGGCTTTCCGAGCGTTTCTATGGGAGACGTCGTGAGGGAGGAGACGGTAAAGCGCGGTCTGGAGCTGACCAAGGAGAACGTTGCCAAGGTGAGCATAAGGCTGAGGCAGGAGCTTGGGCAGAACGCCGTTGCGAAGCTGACGGTGGAGAAGGTGAGGCGCCTCCTAAAGGACAGCAGGGTCGTCGTCATAGACGGTGTCCGCTCCCTCGACGAGGTCGGCACCTTCAGGAGCGCCTTCCCTGAGGAGGAGATACTAATACTCGCCGTTCACACGCCGCCACACACCCGCTTTGAGAGGCTTAAGGCCAGGGGCAGACACGATGACCCGAGGACGTGGGAGGACTTCGAGGAGCGCGACTGGAAGGAGCTGAAGTTCGGCATAGGCAACGTCATCGCGATGGCAGACCACATGATAGTGAACGACTGTGACAGGGAAGAGTACGAGAAGAGGGTGCGGGAGCTCGTTGAGGGGATTCTAGCCGAGCATTGAGTCGAGGAAAAGCATCACGTAGAAGCCCATGAAGAATCCCAGGGTTATCAGCGTGTCGCTCTTTTCTTCCCTGTATATCTCCGGTATCATCTCCTTGACCGTCACGTAGAGCATCGCCCCTCCCGCCAGACCGAGGCCGTAGGGCAGGAGCCAGGAGAAGATGGTGAAGAAGTACGCGCCGAGGAGAACCATCGCCATCTCAGCGAAGCCGCTCAGCACACCCATCGCTATCGGCTGCAGGCGCTTCCTCTGTATCGTCGCAAGGGGAAGGGATACGACCGTGCCCTCCGGGAAGTCCTGGATTCCGATGGCTATGGTGGTGACGAGGCCCACCTCCAGGTTGTAGACCAGAGAGGTTCCGACGGCCATTCCCTCGGGCAGGTTGTGGATTATCACGGCTATGACGAGGAGCCAGACCTTTCTCAGCCTGTTCTTCATGGACTTCGGACCCTCGTAGCCCTTGACGAGGTGCTCGTGGGGGAGAACGCGGTCTATGGCGTAGATGAGCAGCACCCCGAGGGCTATTCCAACTCCGGCGGGTGCAAAGGAGCCGGTGCTCTCTATCGCCGGCAGGATGAGGCTCGTGAAGGCCGCCACTATCATCACGCCGGCGGCGAAGCTGAGCGCGAAGTCAACGCCTCCCTCGGGGAGGTTTTTGGCGAATATCGCCACCATGGCTCCGAGAGAAGTCATCAGCGCGACGAAAAGCCCGGCGTAGAAGGCAACCCACATTATCTCGCCGTTCGAGATGCTCAGTATCCACTCCGCGAGACCGGCCACGAAGTTCTCTAACACTATTAGGCCACCCTAACTATTTGGGCGGTTGGGTTTATAAGCCTTCCCGCGAGCTTCTTCTGGGTGGGAGAATGACTGAGGAACTTTTCGAAGAGGTTGAGGTCGAGGCCTACGTTTATCCGACGGAGGACATCGAGAAGGTCAAGAGGGCCATGCTGAACCTCGTCCCCGATTTGGAGTTCGAGGCCTTCGATAGGGGTGACTGCGTCATCCTCACCGGAAAGACGAGGAGCAGAAAGGCCCTTAGCAGGCTCTACGAGCTCTTCCGCGGACAGGCCATACTGGACACCGCCAGGAGTTTCCTTGAGGAGGGCTACTTCGGCGAGGAGATAATCATCAGGGTCAACAAGCAGGCGGCCTACGCCGGCGTCGTCAACTTCAACGAGGAAAGCCCTCTCGGCCCGATAACGATAATCATCAGAACCAGGAACCCCGGAAAGCTCATGAAGTGGCTCGCTCCGAGAACCAGGGACGGGGTACCGATAGAGTAAAAAAGGAAAGCTCATTCGGCCGTTTTTTTCTTCCTCCTGCCCCAGCTTATCTGTGCGGTCAGGATTCTCTCGGAGGAGAACAGCCTTGCCGTGGCATAGAGGATAACCACCGCTATGGCCGCGAGGTAGGCGATGCTTACCGCTATCGCCCGGTAGTTCTCCACCAGCACGTACCTGTAGTCGAGTATCGGGTGGGTGAAGGGTATCGCTTTAAGGACGTACTGAAAGACCACTGGAAGGTCCCCGATGTCGGTGTACATAAGTATGAACGCCGGAAACGCCAGGGGCAGGATTACCGCGCTGACCAGCGTCGTTGCGCTCTGGACGTCTTCGGCGAAGGTTGCCACTATCATTGCCAGGCTGAGGGAGATTATTATCGTCAGGAACACCACAAGGGCGAACATCGCCGCGCCCGTCGGCGTTACCACGAGGCCGAGGTCCCCGAGACTGACCCCCAGGTCTCCCCCCATGAAGGAGCCCATGTACTGCCGCATTCCTATCATGTACGCCACCGCCGCGACCAGGCCCATCATGGCGGTTCCGAATATCTTGGCCCCGACTATATGGGTTCTGGGAACCGGAAGTGTCAGCAGCGTTTCCAGCGTTTTGTTTTCCTTTTCACTCGCTATGGCTCCCGCCGCCATCTGCGAGGTTATCATGACCATGAGGAAGATTATCAGGGGTATCGTGAATGCCTGGGACGCTATTACTCCCGAGACAACCCCCGGTGGAACATCGACCACCCTGTCGTTTATGTAAGACCTGCTCTCCACGGTTATCGGATGCAGAACCGCGTCCGGATTTTCGGCACCCAGTGCGGTCACCTTAAGGCGCGCTATCTCCTCGCTCAGTATCCCTATGACGGCGCTTATCCTGCCCTCACTGACGCTCTCTTTCATTCCCGTCCCCACGCTCAGAAAGATGCCGTATATCTCGACCGTGGCAGTTTCGTTCGCCGTCAGCTTGGCGGAGAAGTCCCGGGGGATAACCACCAGAACGTTCTGTTTATTCTCCACCGCCCATTGAAGCGCTCCTTCGAGCGTCGTGGCGTTTACAAGGGTTACGCTGGTGTTGGGGGCCGTCTTAAGCGCATCCACTAGGGCATCTCCGTAACGTCCCTCGTCAAAGTTCACTATCGTCACGTGCGTCGTCCCGGTTGCCTGCTCCATTCCCACCTGTATGAACTTTCCCATCATGGGGTAGATTATCAGGGGGACTATTATGAGACCGAAGAGCAGCTTTCTGTCCCTGAAGAGGTTCTTGAGCTCCTTCTTGGCCATCACCCAGAAGTCGCTCATGCCCCCTCACCTCCGATCGGCTCGTTCGCTTCTGCCCCCACCGCGGTCATGAAGACCTCCTCCAGGTTCTCGGCGCCGTACCTGTCCTTCAGCTCCTTGGGGGTTCCCAGTTCAACTATCCTCCCCCCTGCTATCATCGCCACCCTGTCGCAGAGAAATTCTACCTCGAGCATGTTGTGGCTTGAGAGCAGGAAGGTGACCCCTTCGGTCCTTGCAAAGCGCCTTATCGTCTGCCGTATTTCGTACGCGTTAACTATGTCCAGCCCGCTCGCCGGCTCGTCCAATATGGCCAGCTTCGGCTTCACCATGAGCGCCCTCGCTATGAGGAGCTTCCTCGTCATTCCCTTGGAGTACGTCGACACCTTGTCGTGTAGCCTTTCCCCAAGCCCGCTGAGCTCAACCCCCAGCTCGAGCATCTTCCCTGCCCTCTCATCATCCCTGGAGTAGAGCCGCGCCATGAACTGGAGGTACTCGTAGCCGGTGAGGTTTTTATAGGCTCCAGCCTCCTCGGGCAGGTAGCTGATGATTTCCCTGACCCTGTCGGCCTCCTTCACGACGTCGTGTCCGTCTATCTTCGCGCTCCCGCCCGTCGGCTTGAGAAGCGTCGAGAGTATCTTGAGAGTCGTGCTCTTCCCTGCACCGTTTGGCCCTATCAGACCGAATATTTCGCCCTCGCTGATGGAGAAGCTTATTCCCCTGAGGGCCTTCACCTTTCCGTAGTCCTTCTCCAGATTCAAAACTTCAACCATGGTCATGTTTGACCCTCCCCACCTTGTAAACGAGCAGTCCAAGGGTGGCGAGCGCAACTCCAAAGAGAAAAACCACCCAGATTCCCGAGTATCCCCCGATGAATGCAGTTCCAAGCCCGATGGCGACTCCAAGCCAGCCGTTTAATTCGTGATCGTTTTTAAAGCCGTGGTCGAGCCCCAGGAGCAGCGCCCCAACCACAACCAGCCCGAGCTCGATAAGGAGCAGGGGAGTGTTGACCCCAGTGCAGACCCTGCCGCTCGGCACCTCCACGCAGGCCAGCCTTTCGATGGGTGGTCTGACCAGGGAGAGCCCTATTCCGAGGAGATAGGCCAGCCCCCCAGCGACCGTTCTAGCCTTCATCCCCATCACCCCCGTATATGAACACATCCTCGATTTTAACGCCGAAAAAGCGGGCTATTTTGAATGCCAGCCTCAGCGACGGGTCGTAGCGACCCTTCTCGATGGCTATTATCGTCTGCCTCGTCACTCCGAGGGCTTTCGCCAGCTCCTCCTGGGTTATGCCCAGCTCCTCCCTGAGCTCGCGCAGGCGGTTCTTCACTCACATCACCCTTTCGTAGCGGTACTGTGATATTAGGAGGACAATTGCACCTAGCGCGAGTGGAATCAGGAGCTTCATGGCAATTTCGGTGTTCCCTTTGGAGTACTCCCAGAGGTACTCGGCAAAGAGGAGGATACTCATCACGGTGAACGCGTTTCTCGTGCTTTTGGCACCTATCAGCTCGGTTCTCTCGTCCTCTACCTTCTCCACCCTTGAGTTGTAGTACCAGTTCAGAGCGTATGCCAGCAGAACGCCCAGGAGGAATATTCCCACCGCTAGGGATGCCCTTCCAGATTTGGTGGAGTATGCAAGGCCGATAATTATCCCGGCTATTAAACCTGCGCGCAGGCCTTCGTACTTTAAGTTCACTTACATCACCCTCGTGTAGTGATGCTTGAGGCCCAGCTTAAGAACTGAGACCAGAACCATCAGGCCTGTGGCGAGGTAGTAGGCGCTCCTCAGGCTTGAATTCTTCTCGGACAGTATGGACAGCACAACAACCAAAAACGCCAGGGCCAGCACCAGCACCTGGAGGGTTCTCCTTGAGGCCATCTCCTCGATGCGGAGCGTTCTCTCGTCGCTTATAACCTCTCCGCGTTTTTTGAGCCACTCGGCGTAGAGGAACGAAACCGCGATTGCCGCCGCCAGGACGCCAAAGGCCAGTGCAACGTTTCCCATCCGCAGGGCAACGACCAGTAAAAAAGCCGTTGTTGCGGGGATTGCGTAGCCAGTGAGTCTCCATCTCTCCATGCTCCCACCATGTAAAGTTTCCTTTACGTAAAGCTTCCTTTACATCCTTATAAGCCTTTCCCCTCAAAGTTTTTAAAGCGCCGGGGAGAAGTTCAATCCGCGCGGGGGTTGCCGAGCCTGGCCAAAGGCGCGGGATTTAGGGTCCCGTCCCGCAGGGGTTCGCGGGTTCAAATCCCGTCCCCCGCACCACAACAACCCTTTGCTTCGCAAAGCGTTGACGGAAAAATGGCGTGCAATTCTAAAAGTGCTTGTTTTCCGAGTGGTTTACTCTTCAGTTGGCGGTTTTACAGTGTTTCACTCCCCTCAAGGCGTCCGAAGGACGCCAGAATAAAGTTGAAACAGTCCAAAAGGCAGGTTTTATGTCAAACCCTCTTATGGACAAATCTCGGAGTGCACGCTTCACTCTCCAGCCACTTCACCCGAAAAGGAACTCTTTGGTCAGGCCTTGCGCAAGCAAAGCTTGCTCACGGCAGTTTGAGCTCGATTCTTACGTCTTCATCCATCAGGACGAAGAGGACCAGCGCAGAGAGTAGGGTCAGCGTTGCCGCCGGAAGGGACAGTCCCACCATCACCCAGAGGAGTCCAAAGAGCAGGTCCAGGAGGGCTATGTACGCCGAGAGGTCCACGATTGTCTCGTGTCCCACCCAAATCCCGTAGGCGAAGAGCAGGTGCACGCTCCCAACGAGGATGTAGCCAAAAAACGTGTACCTCTCCCCGAAACTCATTGCGGCTATGCCGTAGAAGAAAACCGCGAGGAGTGTAAAGAAAGAAACGACGAGGGGCTTAGGCCGCATCGCCGAGCTCCTCCACGGGGAGTTTCATCCTTGCCGAGGCAAGGAGCAGAAGGACTCCGAGGATTGCCATGCTGAGGTATATCACCATTCCCGTAGTCACGCCGTGGACGAGGACGAACATTACGTTGGGGGCCACTGCGTTGGCGGAGTTGGAGATGAGGCCGAGGGCGAAGCTGGCCTCCGGATAGATTTTCTTCGGGTACGTTGCCGGTGCCGTCGTCCAGAAGGCAGGTCCAGTTCCCTGGACTATTCCGGTAATCGCGATTCCCAGGAGTGCCAGTGTGTAGTCGTTCGCCGAGATTGCCTTCCAGACGATGAAGATTCCCGCAAAGGTCACCACGTAGGAGAGCGTCATGACGCTTACTATGGCCTTGAAGAGACCTCTGTTGCTGGTGTTCTTGACTGAGAGGCGGTAGCCGAGGTAGCCCATTATTATGGACCAGAGTGCCATTGAGACCTCGAGCGTCATAACAAGGTTCGCAACCTGGGCATCGCTGAATTTGACGTTGTGGAGCGTGAATGAGCCGAGGGTAAAGATTATCCAGAGTGCCGGGAAGAAGGTGAAGCCGAAGACCCAAGTGAAGGGCATCTTCCAGACGTTTGAGCCAGAGGAGTGCTTCTCCTTTGGAATCTCGAAGTCCTCAATGAAGAGCCACCAGAGGGCAAGCACAGCGTACATTACAACGGCCGAAACAAGGAACGCAACCTTGACGGCCCCCCAATCGGAGTAGTTGTGGGATGCCCATTTGGCGAGGTTTATGCCGTAGATTCCACCCCAGAATATGCCCGAGAGGATTATGCCCTTGGCAAAGGGCCTCTCGGCGACGAAGAGCCTTCCAATCTGGTTGCTGAAGACGGCTATGAGCGCGACTATGAAACCCTGGAAGAAGCGGAGCGCCACAACTCCACCCCAGCTCGGCATGAACGGAATCAGCAGCTGCGGTATCGCTGCAAAGCTGATTATAAGGGCAACGCTCCTCTTGAAGGAGCCCTTGAACAGGCTCGTCCCACCGAGGAGGAACGCAACGAACAGACCGACGACGTAAGCGGTCTGCTGGTAGCCCATGGCCGCTTCGGTTATACCGTAGTGGTCTATCACAATCCCCGCGAACTTTTCAAGCATGTGCATGGTTCCAAAGCCCGCCGCGACGACGAGCGTGTTTAGAAGCACGGTAATCCATTTTTTCTCCATGGGTCTCCCTCCTTATAGCTTTCCAAACAGCATCAGGATGCCAAATACTATGAAGAGCGCCCCTGCGAACTTGTGGACCAGTTCGAGGGGAATGAAGTCGCCGAGCTTGTCGCCGAGAACCGCACCGATGAGGTTCACGGCGGCCAGGCCCAGAATGGCCCCCACAAACGCTACCTTCCACCCGTATTTAGCCGCGAAGGCCATGGTTGCGAGCTGGGTCTTGTCCCCCAGCTCCGCCAGGAAAATGGCAAAGAATATGGCGAGGATGCCGTCCATCGCGCCTCCCTCAAAGCTTTGAAAGTGCCTCGTTCATTCTCTCCATTGCCTCTGTGAGCTGGCTCTTCTTTGTGGCGTAGCTTATCCTTATCCAGCCCTCTCCGGCCTTGCCGAAGGCTGTTCCGGGTATGACGACAACGCCGGCGTTCTCGAGGAGCCACTCCGCGAAATCCTCGCTGCTCATTCCAAGTTCGGGGTCTATCTTGGCCCAGAGGTAGAAGGCGCCCTTCGGCCTGAACGGAGTGATGTGGGGCATCCTGCTGAGGTGGTGGAGAACCAGCTTCCTCCTCTCCGCGTAGGTCCGGCGCATGGCCTCGAGAGCCTCCCAGCTGCGCTTGTCGCGGAGGGCGGTGATTCCTGCTATCTGAATGAAGGACGTGACGTTTCCAATGACGTAGGCGTGGAGCTTTATCATGTCCCTGATAACCTGGGTGGGTGCTATGGTGAAGCCGAGGCGCCAGCCGGTCATGGCAAAGGTCTTGGAGAAGCTGTTCGCCAGAATCGTGTTGTCCGGGGCGTACTTTATCATCGGGTAGTGCTTCGCCCCCTCGTACAGGAAGTGCTCGTAGGGCTCGTCGCTCAGGATGTAGAGGTTGTAATCCTCCGCTATGTCCGCTATGGCCTTCACCGTCTTCTTTTTAAGAACTGCACCGGTGGGGTTGTTTGGATAGTTGATAACGAGCATTCTCGTTCTCTTGGTTATAGCCTCAACAAGCTCATCGGGGTCGATCTGGAACTCGTTCTCCTCGCGGAGGGGTATCCTCAGGATGCCGGCCTCGGCGATCTTTGCGTCCTCAACATAGCAGACGAAGGCCGGGTCTGGGATGATAACGTCATCGTCCTGCTCCAGAAGGGTCTGGAACGCGAGGTAGGTGGCCTCGTAGGCACCCGCGGTGACGATTATATCATTGGGGGAGATATCAACCTTGTAGTGGGTCTTGTAGTACTCGGCTATCGCTTCACGGAACTCGGGGATGCCCGCGTTGGGGGTGTAGTGGGTGTATCCCTCGTCTATCGCCCTCTTCGCGGCCTCCTTTATGACGTCGGGGGTGTCAAAATCCGGCTCTCCTATTCCTAGGGAGATAACGTTTTCCATCTTCTTTGCCTTTTCGAAGAGCTCCCTGATCTTTGAGCGCTGAATGAGGTTTATCCTGCCAGCGAGGAAGTATTTGCGTTTTTTATATCTCATGAGGACATCACCTCAGGCAGTCGGGAATGAGGGAGGGATTTTATAAACCTATCCACCATAAAGCACGTGAATGGCCATTGGCTGCCTACAAAACTTCAACGAGAGCCGCCTTTTCAAAAAATCTTTTCGATTTTTCTGCCTCGCAGTCGGTCATGGGCAGCTCCTCCAGGTTCAGCTCCGCAAGAATCCCCCCTGCCCTATTGCGGCTTCCAAAGACCACCAGATAATTCTCTCCATCCCTGGCGCCGTGCTTTGCTATTGCATCCTTTATCTGGAGTGTTCCGGCGAGGCGGAGGAGGAGCTCGCCGCCGAGGGTTCTGGCATGGTTGGTGCCCCTCTCAAATGAACGGAGCGCTAGAAGCGCCGCAAACGCTACCTCTTCCCAGCATTCACCGACCACTATCTGAAAGTCACCGCCTATCAAGGGTATGAGTTCCCCGGCATTTTTGACGAATATTTTCGTGATGTGGAGATTTTCCGTTATTTCTTTCATCGGGCCACCCCATCCCCGGTGGATTCTTCGACGTTAAAACCCTTTCTGAGCCGCCCTATGTGGTTATTTACGAATTTTTCGTAAATCTACGATTTTCAAAAAATTTTTTGAAAATCATATTATCATGATAATATTAAGTAAGCGCAAAGTATTTAACTAATTAAATCCCTATTTATCCCAGCGGCTTGCTGAACTGGGTGGTGCAGGGATGACCAAAATGCGTATCATCAGTGTACAGCTCCCCCAGGGACTGATCAACGCCATGGATCAGCTCGTTAGAAAGGGAGTCTATCCCAACAGGAGTGAGATAATCAGAGAGGCCATCCGCGAGCTTTTGAAGAAGGAGCTTTATCAGCTTGAGACGGGAGAACGCTCAACGCCTGAGTACATCCTGAAATAAGCCGCTAAAATCAATGTTAAAATCAAAATCATGCAATAGTCAAACCTAAATTGGGGGTTGGGGCGATGGTATTTAAACTCTTAGAACAGGCCGGAATAAAACTCGATCTGGACGATGGGCCGAGAGCAGCGCAGGTTGATGGGTTCTCCGACGAGAACCTGGAGGATCTCATAAAGATCGTCATCGTCGGTGTTGGCGGTTCTGGAAACAATACGATAACCAGACTCTACGAACTTGGCGTCCAGGGCGCGGAGCTCATAGCCATGAACACTGACGCCCAGCACCTTGCCAGGACGAAAGCCCATAAGAAGCTTCTCCTCGGCAAGGAGATAACCCAGGGTAAGGGTTCCGGTGGAAACCCCGAGGTTGGCTACCGCGCCGCCGAGGCGAGCGCCCATGAGATTGCCGAGACCATAGGTGACGCCGATCTTGTGTTCATAACCGCTGGTATGGGTAACGGCACCGGTACGGGCGCTGCTCCGGTTGTTGCGAAGGTCATAAAGGAGCGTGCCAGGCACAACGGTCGCTTTAGGGAACCGCTCGTCGTCAGCGTTGTAACCTACCCGTTCAAGAACGAGGGCAAGATCAGGATTGAGAAGGCCAAGGCTGGTATAAAGGCCCTCATGTACTACTCCGACACCGTCATCATAATCGAGAACGACAAGCTCCTCAAACTCGTTCCGAAACTCCCGATAAACGCCGCCTTCCGCTTCGCCGACGAGATAATAGCCAGAATGGTCAAGGGCATCACCGAGACCATAAAGCTCCCGTCCATGGTCAACATCGACTTCGCCGACGTCTACAGCGTCATGCACAACGGCGGTGCGGCCTTGATAGGAATCGGGGAGAGCGATTCAAGCAACAGGGCGGTCGATGCGGTCAAGAACGCCCTTGAGAACAAGATGCTCGAGGTTGAGTACGGTAGCGGTGACAGGGCACTGGTTCACTTCACCGTCGGCCCCGATGTGAGCCTCGGCGAGATAAACGACGCAATGAACATTGTCTACGAGAAGCTCGGCGAGAAGAGTGAGATTAAGTGGGGTGCTAGGATAGACGAGGACATGGGTAAAGTGGTAAGGGCGATGGTCATCATGACCGGCGTTAAAAGCCCGCACATCCTGGGCGGCGAGCACGCCCTCCAGGTCGGCTCATCGATGAAGGACAACATAATCACCACACAGCCGGTCAAGCCGTTCAAGTCCAAAGAGGGTGATTTCGACAGAATACTCAACATGATATCGGGCAGACCTGAGAAGAAGGAGAGGGAGCTTCCACCCTACGCGAAGAGGGTTCTCGACGACTTCCTGGATATTGCCTGAATTTCTTCCCTTATCATCCCGGCACAGGTGGTTCTATGGCAGTGGTTATTAGCGTAGCCAATCAGAAGGGCGGGGTCGGAAAGACCACCCTGACGATGAACCTCGCCTACGCTCTCTCTTCGATGGGCAGAAGGGTTCTTGTGGTGGACATAGACCCCCAGTTTAACCTCACTTTTGGTCTTATAGGCATGGACGTCCTTCAGCACGGTGACAGCAACGTGGGGACGCTGATGACGAGGGAGAGCGACATCGACAATACCATAGTGGAAGTCCGGGAGAACCTCCATCTGGTACCCAGCCACCTGAATCTCTCGGCCAAGGAGATTGAGATCATCAACACCTACAACCGTGAGAGGCGGCTTGAAAAGGCCCTCCTTCCTGTTCTGCCGGACTACGACTACGTTCTCATTGACAACCCGCCGAGCATGGGCATCTTCCTGGTCAACTCCCTGACGGCCTCAGATTACGTGCTCATACCTCTGGAGCTCAGCTATTTTGGCGTCATAGGAATGCAGCTGATGTTCAATTTGATGCGTATGATACGTCAGGAAACCAACGAGAACCTTAAACTCCTCGGCCTGGTTCCCAACAAGTTCACGCGTCAAACGAAGGTTCCAAAGATGCGCCTCAAGGAACTCAAGGAGACCTACCCGGATGCCCCGATTCTGACGACCATCCCGAAGGCCATAGCCCTGGAGAAGGCTCAGAGCCAGGGGGTTAGCATATTCGAGTTCGAGGGTGATGGAAGGGCCGCAAAGGCCTTTTCAAAGCTTGCCCGTGAGGTGGTTGAGCTTGTCGAAGGATAAAATTCCCAAGCTTTTCGACGGTTCCGTTAACGAGCTCACGAGGCCTTCCAGGCCGAGGAAGAAGGATGAGAAGGGCGCTGTGAAATCCAAGGACATGAAGAAAGAAAAGATGCAGAAGACCCTCTACATAAGCAGGGACATGAACCGGAAGCTCATTGAGCTGTACGGAGAGGAGGGGAGGAGGCAGAGCATAATCGTGGAAGATGCGGTGAACCTCTACTACTACCTTAGAATGGCACTGGGCGAGAAGAAGTTCGAGGAGCTTCTGAGCGCCGTGAGGAGGGAAGACCCGGAGTTCCTTCGGGATTACCTTGGCAGGTTCAAACTTTAACGTTAACCCAGATGCCTAGATTCACCCGTTGAATAAGCCCGATCAAATCATGCCCCAACTCCCGGTGGATGGACATCGAGCGGCAACCATGGAATAATCCGCTCGAATCAGACTCTGGAATAACACCCTGAAATCAGTCGCAGTACGCCTCCACTATCCTCTGAATTATTTTGCTCGTCTTCGCCCTGTCGCTCCTGTAGAGGTAGGGGATCCGTATGACCTCCGCTTCTATTCCATGGTTCCTCAGAGCATCCTTAAGGCGCTCGCAGTTGAAGTCCTGGTCAGGGCCTATCGCGACGATGTCCGGGTCTATCCTGCGCACCAGCCCGTAATCTATACCTCCGGGGGAGCCGATGTAAACCTCGTCCACGTACTTTATAGCCCTCAACAGCTCCGCCCTGTCCTCCGCCGTGTTCACGGGGTCCCTGCGCTTCCGTTTTCTCACCGTTTCGTCGTGGGCAACTATAACCACCAGTTCGTCCCCCAGGGCCTTGGCCTGCCTCAAAAAGTGAATATGGCCGATGTGCAGGAGATCAAAAACCCCGCCGACGAGGACGCGAATTCTTTTCCTCTCCTCCGTTTCCCCGTCCATATCAACCCACCGTCAGTTCCCAGATCCTGTCCTTGGCGTGGTGAATGTTCTTCACTGCCTTCCCCTTGGGTTTTTCCTTCATAGCCCTTCCGTCCATCAGAGCTATGCCTATTGCGAGGGGCCTTCCGTAGTCCTCCTCGACCACGAAGACGAAATCGCCCTCCCTGATGCTCTCGTCGGCGTCCGTTATCCCCGCGGCCATGACGTCTGCACCCTTGAGGACAAACGGGACGGCGCCGGCATCGACCACGACGCGCCTGGGCCACGCCCTCAGGTCCTCCTCGTTGGATAGCCCGTAGAGTGCTATAACCAGCGGGAAGATGAGTCCCCTCCTTCTTATGAAGAATGGCTTCCCGTTCACGAGGAGTATCTCGGTTGTCTTGTCGAACTCAGCCACCTCGACGCGGTCCTTCTTGTGCAACATCTTCCCCGCTATCTCCTCGCCGAAAGTCTCGCTCATCTCCCTGATTATCTCCTTCACTTCCTTCTTGCTGAGCGGGTGCTTGACCTTCAGCTCCATCTTCACACCCCCAACGTCTCCTCGTACAGAATTCTGGCGCTTTCCCTCGGGTTCTCGCTCGCGTAGATTGAGCGACCGACTATTATGTAGTCCGCCCCTGCCTTTAAAACCTCACCCGCCCTGCCACCCTGGGCACCGACGCCGGGGGTGAGGATTTTGATTCCCGGCTTCAGCTTCGAGCGTATGTACGAAACGCGCTCGGGCCTGGTGGCGGGAGCTATGACGCCGAAGGGCTCAAGTTCGTTGGCCAGTTCGATGAGTTTGTCTGTGACCGGCTGGATGAACTCCTTCGCGCCCGGATGACTCATCTCGACAACTATTATGGTCTTCCCAAGCTCCATGACGGCCCCAACGCTATCGCTCCCGGGGAAGCCGTGGGCTATGATGTAGTCGGCACCGGCCTCGAAAACTTTGCTCGCTATCAGCCGGTTGGTGTTTGGGATGTCGGCCAGTTTGAGGTCCGCTATTATCGGCAGCCCCGTAACCTGCTTGAGTTCGGTGATGATGCTCAACCCCGAGCCGACTATCAGCGGCCAGTTAACCTTCACCGCCCACAGGTAATCGGAGGTGCACTCGGCTATCTCAAGCGCCCTCTCGCGTTCGTACACGTCAAGGGCCAGGATTAGTTTGCGGTCTTCACTCCCGCTCATTTCGTCACCTCACGAGGGACTTTATCTCCTCCGGAAGAACCTCTTCCTTCAGGGAGAGTGCCACGTGGTAGGCGCTTTTCATGGCGTTCGCTTCCTTCTCCGCCCACGTGATTACCACCAGCTCGCCGTCCTCCAGCTTGAACGCTTCCTTAACCCTCTCCGCCAGCTCGGGCATGGTCTCGCCCAGCGGTCTTCCGTCCTCCGGAAAGACCGGCTCCCCGTTCCTCACTACCAGTATCATCGCACCCTTTGCGAAGAACCGTATCGCCTCGTCCCTGAGCTCGATGCTCTTGAACTCCCCCGGCTCTCTCACGGTCAGTGCGAATGCGGGGTAGCCCTCAATCTCCCCTATACGGCGGACTTCTGAGAAATGCCTGGAAATCCCCTCAAGAAGCTCCATTCCTCTCTCGTTGAGCGAGTGGCCGCGCTGGGTTGATGCTATGACCTCAAGGTTCCCGAGCTTCTTCAGAAGCGTCCTGACGCTGCCCTCACCCAGCTCAAGAACTTCGGATACGGCCTTCCTCCCGGTCGGGTTCCGGAGCATGAACAGAACCGCAACGGCATCCTCAAGCGTGAACTCAGGATAGGCTCCCCTCTTCCAGCTCATCTTTTTCCCTCCAAGAATAATATGGCGAGAGGGGATTAAAAGGTTTGTTAGAGAAAGTTGGAAGGTCTCAGAGCCATCTCGGCTCCAGACCCGCCCAGATCCTCATCTTCTCGTGGGCGATGATGCGCGGTATGTTGCCCTTCTCCTTCGGTCCCGGGTTCTTCATGTAGAAGGCGTTGACCTCGTAGACCGCTCCAAAGGCCTTCTTCTCGACCGCTATCTTGCCGAGCCTGGCGAGGTCAACGAGCAGGCCGGCCAGAGCAGGGCTGTCGTTTATCCTGCCGGTTATAACGAGCTCGTCGTGGGCGCCGTTGAAGCTGACGTACTCGATGTGCATGGCGATGAACTTCTTGTCGCCGAGGGGCTCGAGGAAGCCGGTGGGCTTGATGTAGTGCGGAGCGTCGTAGCCGAGAAGCTCCTTGACAACCGAGCTCTTGGTGAACTCCTTGCTCTTGTTCCTCTCCTTGTCGGTGAGGGCCAGGAAGTCGTTGTTTCCGCCGATGTTGAACTGGGCTATGTCGAGGACGTAGCGGTTCCTCTGGGCGAGATGGCTGAGGACATCGGCGGTGAGCGGGGTTGCGCCGGTGGCACCGTCGTCGCCGAATATTGCCATGTTGCTCTCCCTGGCGAGCTCGACGAACGCCGGGTCGTTGGCTATGAGGGTCGGTATGGCGTTGACGAAGGCAGCACCACCGACCTCCTTGGCGTATTTCGCTACAGCGTAGGCGTAAACCTGCGTGGCGGTAAGCCTGTCCCTGTTGTCCTCTTCGATGGCCTTCTCAAGCTCCTCCCTGCTTCCGAAGGGAACGAAGGCCTCGGTGGTGCAGACGTTTATGAAGACCTCGGCACCGAGCTCCTTCCACTCGCTGACAAGGTGCTCGACTGCCTCCTTGAGGGTCATCTCGTCTTCGAGGCCGGTGGCCTCGAGCGGAAGGTTCCTGAGGCTCCTCAGGTGGATTCCCTTCCTGACGGTGATGCCCTTGAGGCTCTCCGGCGCCTCCGGATCGTAGGCCTTGACGACATCGTAGAGATCCTTGCCGACCTTAGAGGCGTCGACGTCGTATGAACCGACTATCTCAACATCCTTAATCTTGATTGGAAGCTCATCTGCAAGGGGGACGCCGTACGGCTCCATCTTTCCGGCCTTTATCTTCTCAAGGCCGCTCGCGAAGATGCTGGCAACGTAGCCCTGTCCGAGTATGACAACCTTCACCATTTTCTCCACCTCCTCAGTTGCTCTAAGATATTTTACAACAGTTAAATAGTTTTCGGCTGCAAAACTTTTCTAAAAATTAAATACGCCGTTATCACCACCCGCAGATTCGTCAGAACGGCCAGCAGAAGGAAGAGCGCTTTAACCGAGGCTTCAACAGGGTACAGAAGGAAGAGCATCGTCAGGAAGATTCTCTCGTCCCTCTTACCTGGGAGCTTTCTGAGCGCGGGAATCGAGCTATAGGCGTCCTCACCGTAGGCCGCCTTGAACCTCTCGGTCGAGTAGCTCACCATGACAGAGCCGAGGAGGGCTAGGAGGGCAACGAGGTACCAGAGGGACTCCCTTAAAGTCGAATAGGCCAGCAGAGCGAGGAAAGCCCCGTCAACGTAGCGGTCGAGGAGAGAGTCGATATAGCCGCCAAACCTGCTCGTCCTCAGCTGTGCCCTGGCAAGCTCGCCGTCAGCGCCGTCGAGGATGGAGCTGAGCTGGTAGAGTATCCCGGCCAGCGGGAGGTTAACGAGCGTTAGAAAGGCCGAGAGAATCCCAAGGGCGAACGTGACTGCCGTCATCTCGTTCGGGGTGACCTTCTCGGCGAGGAGGTAGCTGACCCTCGTCGAAATCTTCCTGTTGATGTGCCTGCTGATGAAGCCGTCGCCGGTTCCCTTCACCGCTGTGAAGACGAGCATCTTTCTGGCTCTCTTCAGATCCGAGGGCATGTCGACGTCGGTCCAGCCAAGACCGTCTACCAAGGTCACCCTCAGCCTCGTCCGCTCAACGACCTCGCTCAGCGGGTAGTCACCGCCCCGCTCTTCCTCAAGCCGGGCAGTTACCTCGAAGATGCCCTCATCGAGGACGAAGAAGCCCGTGTCTATTGCGTCCCACTCTTTCAGTCCCTTCCCGATTCGCTCGACCCTGCCGTCCCTGATTTTGACCTTTGTGGCCTCTTCAACGTCAATCCACCCCGGTTTCCTGTCCGCTATCAGGCCGTCTCCCTTTACAGCGCGCTCGATGAAGACCTCGCTGTAGACGTGGTCGCTCATGACCAGAACAAACCGCCCGGAGACGCGGTTTCTGGCCAGGTGGAGCGAGTGGCCGTTGCCCTTCTCCGGCTCGGGGTTTACCACCAGCTCGGCGTTGAAGCCGTGCCCTTCAATGAACTCCCGGTAAAGCGGGGCGTAGCGCTCGTTGGTTACGATTACGAAGTGTTTGATGCCGTTTTTCTGGAGCAGTGCCATCGTTCGATATAGAATCTCCCTCCCTGCAACCTTGAGGAGCCCCTTGGGCCTGCCCCCGATCCTCGTGCCGAGGCCAGCCGCTAGAATCACCGCCGTCCCTGGGGTCATTGACATCACCTTTTTAAGCCCCTCGATGTGGCATCAATCGGGAGAACCGGGATTAAATTAACCACAGGTGATTTAAAGTTTTCGGTGGTGAAAATGCGCGTCGCGGTGCTCTATTCGGGCGGTAAAGATTCCAACTACGCCCTCTACTGGGCGCTGAGGCAGGGCTTTGAGGTGAAATACCTCGTCTCGATGGTCAGCGAGCGCGATGACAGCTACATGTACCACGTGCCGAACATCCACCTCACCGAGCTCCAGGCGAGGGCCATAGGGATTCCCCTCGTCAAGGGCTTCACGAGCGGCGAGAAGGAGAGAGAGGTAGAGGACATGAAGGCCGTCCTTGAGGGGCTGAAGATAGATGGAGTCGTTGCTGGAGCTCTGGCGAGTGAGTACCAGAAAAGGCGCGTTGATCGGGTGGCGGAGGAGCTCGGGCTTGAGAGCTTCGCTCCGGCCTGGCACCGCGATCCAATAGATTATATGCGCGAGCTGGTGGGGATTTTCGACATCGTGATGGTCGGGGTTTCAGCATACGGCCTGGACGAGAGCTGGCTCGGACGGAGGATAGACGAGAATGCCTTAGGTGAGCTGGTAAAGCTCCACGAGAGGTATAAAATCCACGTCGCTGGCGAGGGCGGCGAGTTCGAGACCTTCGTCAGAGATGCTCCCTTCTTCAGGGCGAGGATAGTTTTCGACGAGGTCGAGAAGAAGTGGAGCGAGTGGGAGTATTCCGGGGTTCTTGAGGTGAAGAGGGCACACCTTGAAAGAAAAGGTTGAGGGCCTCAGGGCCCTATGTAGGCGCTCATGTACACCGTGGAACAGCCACCTGAGACGCCGCAGACGTCGAAGTCCTTCCCTCCCCAGGATCTTCTCGGAATTCCCGAGAACGGATCCCAGTGGAAGTTCCCGCCGTCGAGGAGGAGCGTTATGCCGAACGTCCCCATCGGGTCGTCGTCGTTGCCCCAGTTACCGGAATCCTCCTCCCAGCCGTCGTACTCGACGTAGACGAAGGGCGTCCTTATGCTGCTCAAATTGACCAGGGTGAGCCCGAAGGGGATTATCTTAACGGTGTTCCCGTTTATGACCCCGTGGTCGAGCTTGCCGTCGGAGAAGTCCCCCACCGAGAAGCCCACCGTTCCGCTACTCCTGTCGAGCTTTGGATAGGCGTAGGCCACTCCCTCTGGAACCATCGTCGTGATCTCCCCTATGAGGGCGTCATCGATCTCGGCATTTCCGGGAGTGAAACCGGTGGAGGCCCTGAAGAAGGCGTAGTACTCGTCGTCGCCCCACTCGGTGTCCTTCGTGAAGAGCAGTCCATCGGCTGACAGTTCGAGCCTCGCGTAGCGCGCCGCCCTTGGAAGGTCGACCTCGTAGATGATGTAGGTGACCACCATGTTGCCGTCCTTCGAGACCGACCTGACGAGGTAGCCGTCGCTGTAGTCCCTCCTCGGGTCGAAGGATATCGTGTCGTAGCCCACCCTGTCCGGCGGTGCGCCGAAGAGGTTGGCCAAAGCCTCGCCCCAGAAGTAGCTGGCGCTCTCGCCGGTCTCCAGCTGGTGGAGGAGCATCACCCCTGTGTAGCCGTGCTCGACGAGGCTCGATATCTCGCCCGTCGCAAGGCCTATCGCGGCATCGAGGAGGAAGCCGGCGCCGAGCTTGACGTACGTTCCGAGGTCGTCGTTGTCCCAGCCGGTCGTCTTGACGAATATCTCCTGGTACTTCTTAGCTTCGTCGAGGGGCATCGCCAGGACAGGGTAGCCGTTTGTGAAGGGCCAGTCCGGCCTTGCCGCGTTCCTGTCGTGGTATAGAAGCCTGCTGTGGTCTTCTGCCTCGATCCAGAGCCTGAGCGGGTAGCCGAAGACGTAGATGGGACTGTACTCGATTTTATTGAGGTTCTCGTAGTAGTTCGTGCCGTAGGCCCACGAGACGAGGCTTATCTCCCCCTCGGCCTCGTCCTTGTTGCCCTTGATGTAGACGTCCTCGACCACAACAACGATGTACCTATCAACGTCCTCCTCTATGCTCAGCCCACTGGTGGCGTTGAACCAGAGGTTCCCCTCGGCCGGGAAGCGGTTTTCTAGGACGGGGTTGGAGAACCAGAACCGGAACTCCCTCCACGGGATTATGGAGAAGAGGTTCTCGACCGTGAACTCCACGTAGGGGCCGAGTTGAGTTTCCCCGCGGATGACGTCCCCCTCGCGGTAAACGCTCCCGGAGCTGTCCTTGAGCTGGAAGTGGCTCGACCCTATCTCCGCGTACCAGTCGAACTCGCCGTTGTCGGTGCTGTCTATGAACATGTCGCCGGGTATGAAGTCCTCATACGTTTCCTCGTCCTTGAACTGGAGCCTGAACTTCACGTCATCGCCGAGAACCTCGGCGTACAAAGCTACGCCGCTCTTGGCGTCGCCGTAGTAGGCCGGGGCGTAGTAGTCAATCCTCCCCAGGTTTGCTTTTATGATGAACTTCCCGGTCTCAGGGTAGCTGAATCTCGGACTGGTCTTCGGATCCTCTGGGTTGCCCTCTATGCGCATGAAGACGGTGTCGGGGAATATCTCCGAGAAGTTCTCGACGGTGAACCTCACGATGGAGCCATCTAGTTCGACGCTCCCCTTTTGGACCTCGGCGAGGCCGCCTCCGGTAACGTTGTAGAGTGTGAAGCTTCCCAGGTAGAGGTGAAGCTCCCATCTCTCGCCAAACTCCTCACCGGTGTCGAACTTCAGGATTGTAGGCTTGTAGGACGCTATCACCCTTCCCTGGAGGTCCCTCAGCTCTTTGATATGAACGTATTCCCTTGCCAGCCCCTCGCTCTCGAACTTTATCGTGAAGGCAACGTTCTTCCCCGACTCGCGGGACGAGGTCAGTATCGAGACCCACTCCACTATCTCGCCGTTGGGCTCGCTCGCCATGCCCGTCAGCGGGCCGGCGTAGGTCAGATTGAGGTTCAGCCTGTAAACAGGGATTATCGCGGGCGTTAGGTTGACGTTGAGGATCGGGAAGCCAATACCCGTCCCGTTTTCGTTCCTCTCACCGGCCTCGCATCCGAGGTCAGGGTCGGAGTTCTCATCGCAGACGACGTTGCCGTCCTCGTCGAACTGGAGGCTCTCGTTGGAGGGCGTTTCCGTTGATGTTCCGGTCTCCGTTTGAGTTTGGGTTTCCGTCTGGGTCGCCGTCTCGGCCGTCCTCTGGGTCTCTGTTCCGGGGCTCTCTGTTGTCGAGCTCTCGCTTATCCCTCCTTCCCGGGTGTTCTCGCCGGTTTGGGAGCTTGTTCCTGTGGGTGAAGGGGTGTTTCCAATGCACCCGCCAATGATGACTAACGCGCTCAGTAAAACAAGAACCAGAATCCTCGGGGCTCTCTTCATACATGCACCTCCAAACCCAAACCCCTGGGCAAGAAAAGAAATTGAGGCCCATGCGGAGGTTTGGATTTTATTCAATTATGTTCCTCATTTTATTTAAGAGTTTCTTCAATGAAGAGTCATTCAGGGGACAAAATTTATTAAGCGCGGATTATTATCACATCCGGTGGTAGAATGATCGAGGTCGAGAACCTCACCAGGAGCTTCGGCTCGACGATGGCCGTTAAAGGAATAACCTTCACGGTTGCCGACGGCGAGATTTACGGTCTCCTCGGCCCGAACGGGAGCGGGAAGAGCACGACGATGAAGATTCTGGCGGGTATACTGCGGCCTACCTCCGGGCGCGTCGTCGTTGGGGGCATCGACGTGGGCGAGAACCCCGTTGAGGTCAGGAGGATAACCGGCTACGTTCCGGAAACGCCGGTTCTCTACGAGAGCCTCACACCGGTTGAGTTCTTCAACTTCGTGGGGAGCGTGAGGGGGATTCCGAGGGAAGAACTCCAGGAGCGCGTTGAAACATTCGTGAGGGCATTTGGGATAGAAAAGTACCTCGGCGAGATGATAGGTTCGCTCAGCTTTGGAACGAAGCAGAAGGTTTCCCTCATAGCTGGAATGATCCACGATCCGGGGGTTCTCATCCTCGACGAGGCGATGAATGGCCTCGATCCCAAGAGTGCCCGCATCCTCAGGGAGCTCCTCCTCCAGTTCAGGGAGGAGGGCAGGAGCATTGTCTTCTCCACTCACGTTCTTGCGCTGGCGGAGACGATATGCGACCGCGTTGGGGTCATCTACAACGGCGAGATAATCGCCGAGGGCACGGTTGAACAGCTTAAGGAGTTTGCCCACGAGGAGAGCCTGGAGGACGTTTTCCTCAAGCTCACCGAGAGCCAGGACGAGGTTGCTGGAATAGTGCGGGCGCTTAAGGATGCCCTTTAGGGTGGGAGTATGTTTGAGATAGTCCGAATCCTCTACAAGGAACTCCACTACCGGCGCCTGAAGACCAACCCGCAGGTAGCGGGAGACCCCGAGAAGTTCAGGAAGCAGCTCAGGAACGCGGGGGATATAAAGCGGGGTATAGCTCTCCAATCGGTCGCGTTCCTCTTCTTTGGCGTCATGATGGCGGGGGCTATTGTCGGAGCCGAGGACGAAACCCGGGCGGCGGTGATATTCGCGGCCTACGCCCTGCTCCCCTTTGTAATGGCCCTCTACACGACGACGGTGAATGCCTCCTACGCGGTTTCGATGGGGATTTTCGAGCCTCTCAAACCCCTGCCCATAGAAACTGGCTCGACGTACCTCAGCGTTCTCCTCTCGATAGACAACGTCCCCGCGGTCATGGCCCTCATTCCCGCAGCCATCATGATGATGGTGAAGTACGGAAGCACCGGCCTGCTCGGCCTCCTGTGGGTTCTCACTGGCGCCTTCCTCGGCCACGTCCTGGGGCTGGTGGTCTTCACCTTCTTCGGCTCCGCCAGCGTCGGCGGGGGGTTCTCGAAGCTCAGAACCCTCGCCAGAACCCTGGGAGTTATCCTCTTCATCGGCATCTTCTACGCCCTCAACTACGTTCAGCGGTATGTAAACGAGCACTACGAGGACATTCTGCCCTTCTTCTCAAAGTACTCCCTGGCCTATCCATTCTCCGTTGCCTCGATAACGGATCCGCTCCACTCCACCATTCTCCTCCTCGGTTACCTCGCGGTTCTCGTCCCGCTCTATCTCTTCCTCCTCGGGCGGCTCTGGGGTAAGCTTGAAGAGGGGAACGTGATTTCCCACACCAGAGCCGTCCGCTTCAGGGCCGAAACCCATCACCCGGTAATAGCGCTCGCCCTGAAGGACCTGAGGATAGTCTTCCGGAAGAGCGCCCTCTTAGTCGGCCTCATCTTTCCGCTCTTCATAATACTTCCGAGCGCCGTTGGCATTCTGACCTCCGGGACGGTTGGAGAGTGGGCCGTTGCCTCTGTTCTACTCATGATAGCCTGGATGAGCTCTGTGGGCATTGACACGGTTCTCAAAATAGATGGTCAGGAGTTTGAGTTCCTGCGTAGCCTTCCAATAACCGTTGGTCAGTTCGTTCGGGCGAAGCTCCTGGTGATGAACGCCGTTCCGGTCACGACTGGCCTGGCCCTCGTCCTTGCGGTCTCATACATCGATGTTAGAAGCATCATCCTTCTTCCGGCGGCGGTTCTCCTTCCCCTGCTAACCTCTTCGGTAGCCCTGGCCTTCTTCTACCGCGGCGAAAGCGAGCTGTCAGTGCCTGAGACGAACTTCGGCCACGTCCTGGTGCTGATGATAATCAACGGGGTTACCCTCGGAGCAATCGCCGGCCTCTGGTACTTCCTTGGCTACCCCTACGCGCTGGCGGTGGCGGCCATAGGTTTCGCCCTCATTCAGAGGGCCGTCAGCAGGTGACGTGGAATATCGCAAGGACTTTCCTTTTTCCCCAGAGCCCGTTGAAGAGCTCCACCGCCTCGCCGGTCGGCTTTTCGATGACCTCTTTGTTCGCCACCAGCTCCCTGCTTTCCGGTAGAAGGGAGAGCTTTCCCCAGGCACCGGTGCCGACGAGCAGAACGTTGAAGTCCTCCGTGAGGTACTCCCTCAGCTCATCCGGGTCGAGCTTATGGCTCGTGCCGTGCTTGTTCTTGCTGAGCCATTTCTTGCGCTCCTCGATTTTTCCGCTCGGATAGATCACGATGTCGCCTTCGTAAACCTTCCCGTCCACGACTATCCTGCCGAATTCCGGAAACCCGACCCTCATGACATCACCTCAGGCTCAGGGCGTCCCTCAGAATCTTCCCGTGGTCGAAGGCCAGTGGGAGATTAAGAGCCTCCTCTATCGAAACGACGTGGACTTCCTTGGCATCGTCCCCTGCCTTCAGCTTCCCCGAGCCGACCGCCAGAAATGCCGTCGTCACGGTGTGCCCCCTCGGGTCGCGGTTTGGGTCGGAGTAAACCCCGACGAGTCTGATGAGCCTCACGTCGAGGCCGGTCTCCTCCCTCGCCTCACGAAGGGCTGCCTCCTCGACGGTTTCCCCGTACTCGACGAAGCCGCCGGGAAGGGCGTAGTGGTCTTTAAACGGCTCGTGCTTCCTTTTGATGAGTACGACGCCGTCCCCGTACAGTATGACTACGTCGGCGGTGAGGCCTATGCATCTGTGCGCCTCGACCTTGAGTTCGGGATGGGTTCTGGAGAGAAACTCTCTGAGCTCCTCCCGTACGGGGGTTATATCGTAGCCCCTCGGGGCCTTAACGAGCAGAACGTATCGGTCCATACCATCACCTCAGGAGGTCTCTCATCCTCTTTGGCATGCTGACGTTTCCTTACCCGTGATGTGGTGGGTGCGGGCCCTTATATTCCTTGGGATTTAACTGGGCGAACCGTCACCCTTCTCGCCAGCTCGTTCACCTCGTCCATCGGGAAGTCGAAGATTCTGCGCTGGAGAAAAAGGGCGGTGAACGCGCTGGCCCTCTTGAGTGCTTGAATGAAGGGGCAGTCATTGTAGAACAGGGAGAAGGATGCCAGAAAAACGTCGCCCGCGCCGGTGGATTCCTCCACCGCAACCCTGGCCGGAGTGTAGGTGTACTTTCGTCCCCGGAGGTATGCCTGCCCAACGTCGGCACCCCGGGAGACCAGCAGCACTTCTATTTTGTCCGGATTAAGGTTTCTTACGAGCTGGGCCTCGGAGACGTCGGCGTGGAGAACCTTCAGTCCGTTAAAGATGCCGCCGTCTACCCCTGTCAGCTTCAGTCTTCCGGGGTGGGGGGACCTGATGAACCCCTGGACGTCTGCGGCAACGAAGTCGCCCCTCTTTCTGGCGAGGGCAACGGTTTCGGGTGTAATCTCGCCTGCGACGGGGTTGAGGATGATTATATCGTAGCTCCCGTGTGGCATGTCGGTTATTCTCTCCGCGGTAGATAGGAGGCTGAGTTCTCTTGTGTTCCCGTCGAGATAACGGAGACGGTAGGAAGTGCTGTTCTCCGCGGGTATCGTATGGAGCACTATGCCCGCTTCCTCAAGTCCCTTGAGCCAGCTTTCGGGAAAATCCTCCCCAACGCTGGTCAGGATCTCGACCCTGCAGAATCTGGACAGGGCCATCGCAGAATAGTACGCCCCGCCCCCGATGCGGTATTCGATTCCGGAATCCTTGACAATTATATCCCTCACGAGGTGGCCGACGATGAGGCACTTCATTTTGTCCGCCCAATCTTTATTGTTAACCACGCTTTCCATAAAAACCTTTTGGAAATTTTCCGAAAAGTTTATAAGGGCAAAAACGAAAAGCTTAAAAGGATATGTCCTTTTGGGGTGGGGCTATGAAGCGCCTGGGTAAAGTTTCTCACTATGCAAAGCAGGGGTTCCTGGTTCTCAGGACTGACTGGGTTCCTTCACTCAACGACCCGGTGGTTGACAAAAAGCTCACCGTGGTTGGGGTAGTAAAGGATGTTTTCGGGCCGGTTAAGAGGCCCTACGTGGCCGTCAAGCCGCGAGTCAAGAATCCCGAGAGCTACATCGGTGCACTGCTGTACGTTGATTCCTCGAGGAAGAAATCCGGGCCTGGCAGAAAAGCTCGGTCCGGGAAGAAGCGTTCCAAGGGCGGAAAGGCAAGACGCCCTGCCCCCAGAAAGAGGGGGTGAGAGCTTTTGGCTGATAAGAATGTATGTCCGATTTGCGGCTCTGATAAGCTGTTTTACGACCCGAGGAGAGGCGAAATTGTCTGTTCTGTCTGTGGTTACGTTGTTCAGCAGAATGTCGTCGATGAGGGTCCCGAGTGGCGCGCCTTCGACCCCGATCAGAGGGCCAAGCGTGCCAGGACCGGCGCGCCCATGACGCTGATGATCCATGATAAGGGCCTCTCCACGGACATAGACTGGCGCGACAAGGACATACACGGGAACCAGATAACCGGCATGTACCGGACTAAGATGCGCCGCCTGAGGATGTGGCAGCGCAGGATGCGCATAAACGACGCGGCCGAGCGTAACCTGGCCTTCGCCCTGAGCGAGCTGGACAGAATGGCCGCTCAGATGCGCCTCCCGAGGCGCGTCAAGGAGGTTGCGGCCTCGCTCTACAGAAAGGCGGTCATGAAGAAACTCATTCGCGGACGCTCGATTGAAGGGATGGTTTCCGCGGCACTCTACGCGGCGTGCAGGATGGAGAGCATTCCGAGGACCCTCGATGAAATAGCGGCCGTTTCAAAGGTCACGAAGAAGGAGATAGGAAGGAGCTACCGCTTCCTTGCCCGCGGTCTCAACCTCAACCTCCGTCCCACCAGCCCGATTGAGTACGTTGACCGCTTCGGTGACGCCCTCAACGTCAGTGCCAGAACCAAGAAGAAGGCCAAAGAGATACTCCGGGAGGCCATAAAGCGCGGCATAACCAGCGGCAAGGGCCCCACCGGGCTTGCCGCAGCCGCCCTGTACGTTGCCTCCCTCCTGGAGGGTGAGAAGAAGACCCAGCGCGAGGTGGCGGAGGTGGCTCACGTCACCGAGGTCACCGTGAGGAACCGCTACAAGGAGCTCGTCGAGAAGCTCAACATAAACGTCCCGATATGAGGGATGCCCGTGATTATAGCGGTGACGAGCGACACCCATTACGGCGATAAGACCCGAAACCCCCTCTCCCTTCTTTTCCAGCACCTTGAGGAGAGAACGCCGGATTTGATACTCCACGCGGGCGACGTTACATCCCATGAGCTCCTGGAGGAGCTTGAGAGGTTCGCACCGGTCATAGCCGTTCGGGGAAACGCCGACCACCTCAGCCTCCCCGAGGAGGATGTGGTTGAGGTTGGGGAAATCAGGATTGGCCTCCTTCACGGACACCGGTTCTTCTCGCTCAACGCCCAGTTTCTGACGCTCAAAGCCCTCGACATGGGGGTCGATGTTCTCATATTCGGCCACACGCACCGTTTCTACCACGACTCCTACTCAATCCACGGGAAAAGGGTTGTTCTCCTCAACCCTGGCTCACCCACGTTCCCCAGAATGGACTCCGCGGGCTTTGCGTTTTTGGAGGTTGCCGGAGAAAGCGTCCGGGTCAAAAGGGTGCGCTTCTGGTAAAGCTCCATAAAGCTCCAAACTTTCAGAAAAGCTAAGGAAGGAAAAGAAAGGCCATCAGCTCTTGATGGCGAGCTTGATGTCCTCGGCCTTGACGGTCTTCCTGCCGGCGTGGTGGGCAAGGTCGACCGCCTTCCTGGCGATATCCATGGCCTTCTCCTCGAGGTGCTCGGCCAGGAGCTTGGCGGCGTCCTCGCTGACGCGGGCGGCGCCGGCCTTCCTTATCAGCCTGTCAACTGGGGCAATCGGCAACTCAGCCATTTTCCCAACCTCCTAAACGTTGTTTTGCAGGTATCTGCGTTCTATTCTAGGAAGGAAGGCCTATATAAACTTTTCGGAAACAGGGGCTTCTGGGGGCGATAATCGGCTGTTTTTGGGTGGGGTGTTCAGAAATCCGGCATCCTTCGCCTGCCACCTTATGAACGGCCCAATACAAACCCGAGGGCAAAGTTTTGAAAAGGTCTATCCGCACTTGAAACCCCGTTTACCGGTGGGACACGGCTTTGATTTTTAAAAGCGGGGCGGAAGTTTGGGGCGTTGACGCAGTAAAAGTGTCCCCGATACTCATATGGGGACAGGAGTGTCCCAATAATGGACCACAGCATTTTTATAGGTGGCCGTATAATCTCCAAGTTACTCAGGAGGTGAAAGCATGGTAGAGAAGTTCGACAAGATATACGACTACTACGTGGACAAGGCCTATGAGCCCAATAAAAAGAGGGACATCATAGCCGTGTTCCGCGTAACCCCTGCCGAGGGGTACACCATTGAGGCGGCCGCAGGTGCAGTCGCCGCCGAGAGCTCGACCGGAACCTGGACCACCCTCTACGAGTGGTATGAGAAGGAGAGATGGGCGGACCTTTCCGCCAAGGCCTACGACTTCCACGACATGGGCGACGGCAGCTGGATAGTCAGGATAGCCTACCCGTTCCACGCCTTTGAGGAGGCAAACCTTCCTGGACTCTTGGCGAGCATAGCGGGCAACGTCTTCGGGATGAAGCGCGTTAAGGGGCTGCGTCTTGAGGACATGTACTTCCCCGAGAAGCTCATCAGGGAGTTCAACGGTCCGGCCTTTGGTATCGAGGGCGTCAGAAAGATGCTCGATATCAAGGACAGGCCACTCTACGGTGTCGTTCCAAAGCCCAAGGTGGGTTATTCCCCCGAGGAGTTCGAAAAGCTCGCGTACGACCTGCTCTCAAACGGCGCCGATTACATGAAGGACGACGAGAACCTCACGAGCCCCTGGTACAACCGCTTTGATGAGCGCGCCGAGATAATGGCCAGGGTGATAGAGAGGGTTGAGAACGAGACCGGTGAGAAGAAGACCTGGTTCGCCAACATAACTGCCCCGCTCCTTGAGATGGAGCGCAGGCTTGAGGTTCTGGCCGATCTCGGCCTCAAGCACGCGATGGTTGATGTCGTCATAACCGGCTGGGGCGCACTCGAGTACATAACCGAGCTGGCGGCGGACTACGGCCTGGCCGTCCACGGTCACAGGGCCATGCACGCCGCGTTCACCAGGAACCCACACCACGGCATCTCGATGTTCGTCCTGGCTAAGCTCTACAGGCTCATCGGAATAGACCAGCTCCACGTTGGAACGGCCGGAGCCGGCAAGCTCGAGGGAGGAAAGTGGGACGTCATTCAGAACGCCAGGATCCTCAGGGAGAAGCACTACAAGCCGGACGAGAACGATGTCTTCCACATGGAGCAGAAGTTCTACGGCATAAAGGCCGCGTTCCCGACGAGCTCGGGTGGCCTCCACCCCGGCAACATCCAGCCCGTTGTTGACGCCCTCGGAACTGACATCGTCTTCCAGCTCGGTGGAGGAACCCTCGGACACCCGGACGGGCCCGCTGCGGGCGCAAGAGCTGCCAGGCAGGCGATAGATGCCATCATGCAGGGAATCCCCCTCGACGAGTACGCCAAGAGCCACAGGGAGCTTGCCCGCGCCCTGGAGAAGTGGGGCCACGTCACTCCGGTCTGACCGGTTTGACGGCTTTTCTCCCCCATTTTCGTCTTTCGTTCAACTTTTCACCCGGAGGAGATTTAACGGGTGGGAATGTTCTTCCCCCGGTGGTGTTATGGTTCATCCAGGTGGGTTCTTGGAGGTCATAACGGGGCCGATGTTCGCGGGCAAAACCACCGAGCTTATAAAGAGGATAGAGCGGCAGACTTTTGCCAAGAGAAAGGCCGCCCTCTTCAAGCCCAGCATCGACAACAGATATTCCGAGGATGACGTGGTTGCCCACAACGGTCTCAGGTATGATGCATTCGTCGTCCCCACGAATGAGGAGGGCGTTGAACTCATTGAGAGGATTACCCTGGATGAGGGCTTCGAGGTAATCGGGGTGGACGAGGTTCAGTTCTTTCCGCAGGGGATAGTTGAGACGCTGAACCGCCTCGCCGACGAGGGAATCTACGTGATTGCGAGCGGCCTCAACCTCGACTTCAAGGGGGACCCCTTCCCGGTGACCAGGGACCTCCTTGTCCGTGCGGATAACATCGTCTACCTCACCGCCGTCTGCACGGTCTGCGGGAAACCCGCGACCAGGAGTCAGCGTCTTATTGATGGGAAGCCGGCCCCGAGGGACTCCCCGATAATCCTCGTCGGGAGCAGCGAGAGCTATGAGGCCCGCTGCAGGGAGCACCACGTTGTTCCATAATCCTCCAATTTTTCTCCCGGATCCACCGAAAAGCTTAAAGTAATCTTTTCTTACATCAGGTTAGGGAAAGGGGGTGAGAGGCCATGGAGTCAAATAAGAACATGGGAAGGCTGCTTGACATACTGGGAAACGAGACCCGCAGGAGAATACTCATCCTGCTCACCAGGAGACCTTACTTTGTGAGTGAGCTGAGCCAGGAGCTGGGGGTCGGTCAGAAGGCGGTCCTTGAGCACCTCAGGATACTTGAGAGCGCTGGACTCATAGAGGGGAGAACTGAGAAGATACCGCGGGGCAGGCCCAGGAAGTACTACACGATAAAGAGGGGCTTCAGAATGGAGGTACTGCTCACTCCGTACACCTTCGGCACTGAGATGTACGAACCAAAGGCCCCCCGGAGAACCAGGGAGTACAACCAGGCCAGGGCGCTCATAAAGTCCACCGAGCCCGCGGACGCCAAGATAGACGAGCTCCTGACGTTTTTAACGGAGATACAGGAGAGGATAAATGAGATAATCCGGACAAAGCAGGAGCTGGAGGAAGTCCGCCTGCTGACGGAGACGTACATAGAGAATTTCTTCAGAAGGGTGGCTCAGGAGAACGAACGGGAGTTTGAGAGGCTCCTGAAGGAGTTCGCCCCCAGGCTGCCGAGAAAGATACTTGAGGACTTGGAGCAATTTTAAGAATCCTTGTTAAGAATCTGCTGGAAGGGTTCGAAGAGAATAAATCCTGGAAAAAGGGCCTTCAAAGCATCTTGCCCTCTTCCTTCATTCTCACGAGCTTGGTTATGTAACCGGCTATCCTGTTCCTGATGGTCTTGCTGGTGACGTTGGTGAGCTCCTCTACCTTCTTCTTGTTGTGCTCGAAGTCCCTGGTGAACTCGTTCGGGTAGCGGTCAAACAGCTCACGGGCGGTTCTCTTGATGAAAGTCTGCTTGATGTTTCCCATCATCAATCCCCCCATTATCTTGACTCTGACAACCGTAACCCAAATCATGAAAGCCCTTTTAAAGGTTTTCCCACGTGGTGGGAAGAAAAGGACTCATCCTTCCCTTCTCAGTCTCTCGGTGATGTTCGCGTTTGTCCGCCGCGGATAGGCGAGTCCCAGGGAGTTGATCCTGATTAGTGCAAAGCCCGCGTGGATCCTAACAGTACCCTTCAGAAGATTTCTCGGGGTGATTTTCGCCATATTACCACCTCCAGACGTTCAATCAATATGAAGGTAGGTTCACCTTATAAGCGTTTCGGGAATTTTATAAGGCCTCTCGAAAACTCCGTTCATGCTGAGAGAAGTCATCAGATGCCGCGGTCACGAGAACGTTAGGGCAACCCACAAATCGACGCTCGAGTTCACGAAGGAGAATTACCTCACCCCAAGGGGGGACTGCATACTGTGCATTGAAGCGGACAGGGGCATAAACGACCTGAGCGGGGAGTTCAAATCCGCCCTTAAGGCGGGAAAGAAGCTCTTAATCCGCATCAGGGTGGGCGACCTCACTGACGAGGTCCTGGCCGAGGGGAGCCCGGAGCTGATTCTCGAGCACGAGTACTCGATGGTCATCAGGAAGAGCACCTACGTGGACGCCAGAACCCTTGCGATACGGGCCAACAAGGCCGCCAGGGACATAGACCGGCGCATTGTGGAGCTTCTGAAGAACCCCGAGACGATTGCCGAGATTGAGCTGGTGGTGTTCGACTGATTTTTAAGCTCTGCGAGCTATCTTTTCACATGACACCTAAAGAAACGGCACTAGCCCTGATGGATGCGGCGTTGAAAGCCGCTGACCCGTACCTCGCGGTGAAAAGGAACCTTGGGATTGAGGGGAACCACTTGGTCGTTTCTGGTGAGCGGTTCCCGGTTCGGGGGAAAATATATCTTCTGGCCTTCGGCAAGGCAGCATGCTCCATGGCAAGGGCGGTCGTTGACCTCCTCGGGGAGAGAGTCGAAGAGGGAGTGATCATCACCAAGTACGGGTACGCCGAAAACTGTCCGAGAACGGAACGGCTGAAAGCTATCGAAGCTGGACACCCTGTTCCAGACGAAAACTCCCTCCTGGCTGGAAAGCTGGGCCTCGAGCTCGCGGAGAAAGTCGGGGAGAACGACGTCCTTCTGGTTCTCATATCCGGCGGGGGCAGTGCCCTCTTCCTCCTCCCGGAGAGCGGGATAAGCCTCAACGATAAAATCCGGACAAACGAGCTCCTCCTGAAAAGCGGGGCAAAGATATACGAGATAAACACAGTGAGAAAGCACATCTCGGCCGTCAAGGGCGGCAAGCTGGCCAAGCGCGTTAGAGGGACGGTTGTAAGCCTGATCCTCTCGGACGTGGTTGGTGACCCCCTTGAAGCCATCGCCTCCGGCCCGACCGTTAAAGACCCCACGACCTTTAAAGACGCCCACAGAATCCTGAGGCTCTACGGTGTCTGGGATAAGCTTCCGGCGAGCGTCAGGAGGCATATCGAGCTTGGCCTTGATGGGAAGGCGGAGGCAACCCTCAAGGAGGATTTGCTCAACGTCCACAACTTCATAGTCGGAAGCAATACATTGGCCTGCGAATCCGCCCTGGCGAAGGCGGAGGAACTCGGCTACAACGCCCTGCTTCTCACAACCACCTTGGAGGGCGAAGCGAGGGAGATAGCCCTGGCTATAGGCTCGATAGTCCAGGAGATCGCCAGATACGACCGCCCGGTTCCAAAGCCGGCGGTTCTAATAGCCGGCGGCGAGTGGACGGTGACGATAGAGGGCGAAGCCGGTCTCGGCGGGCCGAACCAGGAATTCGCGCTAAGTGTGGCCAGAAAGATAGATGGACTGAACGCTGTGGTTTTAGCGGTTGACACCGACGGGACGGACGGGCCGACGGATGCGGCCGGCGGGATAGTGGACGGGAAAACGCTTGGACTTCTCGGGGAATCCGGGGTGGACGTGGAGGAAGCCCTCAGGAGGCACGACGCCTACGGTGCGCTGGAAAGAGTGGGTGCGCTCCTCAAGACTGGGCCGACGGGGACGAACGTGAACTCGCTGGTGGTGGCTGTCATCCCGACCCAGCTTCCCCATCTCCCGTAGTCCTTCCACCTCGTCAGGAACTTGGCGTAGCAGTACTCACAGACGAAGGCACAGCCGACGTACTGGTTAACCGCCCACCCAACACCCGGAATCTTTGAGCGGGTGTAAAGGCTCTTGGCGCGCCTCTCGATAACCCGAATCTTCATAAGGACCTTTTGTCAATTCTCCTTAAAAGGTGAGCGGCATGAGATTGAGGGTTCGCCGTCGGCCGGTTAAGTACGCGAGGCTTGAGGTGAGGCCCGACGGAACGGTCCTTGTCACCGCCCCGGATGGCTTCGACGTTGATACCCTAATAGAGAAGCACAGAGGATGGCTTGAGGGTAAGCTGGCTGAGATTGGAGAGCTTAGGGAGATCGCAGAGTCCGGATTTCCCATCAACGGCGAGTTCTACCAGGTGATTCATGGAAGGAAGCCCAAGGTTCACGAGCGGTTCAAGACTGTGGTTCTCTCTCCCAGCAGGGAGGAGGTTCTTTCGTGCCTTAAAAAGTTTCTCAGGAAGGAGCTCCTCCCCCTGGTGCAGAGGTACGCCTTGGAGATGGAAGTCAACCCCGGGAGGGTCTACATCCGGCATCAGAAGAGCCGATGGGGAAGCTGCTCTCCCAGGGGTAACCTGAACTTCAACGTCCGCCTCATAGCTCTACCCCCGGAACTGAGGGAATACGTCGTTGTCCACGAGCTTGCACACCTGAGGTACATGAACCACTCGAAGGCCTTCTGGGAGCTCGTCGGAGAGTTCTACCCGGACTATCAGGCCGCGAGGAAGGAGCTCAAGAAGTGGTGGACGATAGTCGAGCTGAACCCCCACTGGAAGTGGCTGGCACGGGGTGAAGTCTAGAGATGTGGTGTATAAAAGCAGGGAATCTACTCAAGCTCCTCGCACTGATGGCCGATGAAATCATCGTTGGCGTTTTCATCTTCCTGATACTCCCTGAAATAGGTGTGGAAATTCCCCTCTGGGCGGGCTTGCTTGTGATGTCTCTTCTTCTGGCCAAGGATTTCCTCATAGCGCCGTTCGTTCTCGGAGGAAGGGCGGACAGGAGACCTGAGGTCGGTCCTGAGGGACTGATAGGGAGAACCGCCCTCGTTGTGGAAGATCTCTCCCCGGAGGGGGTTGTTAAACTCGATGGCGAGTTCTGGAAGGCAGAATGCCTGAACGGAAAGGCTGAGAAGGGAAAAACTGTTAGGGTAGTCTCTGTGAGGGGGACTAAGGTTCTCGTGGAACGCCGAGAGTAGCCAGAACCCTCGCAACCTCCTCCGGGTTGTTGGTCGTGAACGAAACCGTCCAGCCCTTCCTCTGATGTATCGTGACGCAGCCCCTGGCCGGCAGGTTGAAGTGTATCGTCCCGTAGCAGGAGGTCCAGCCTTCTCCGACCCGGAAGCTCGCCATATTCTCGATGGGTACCGTTTTCCTGGCCATAAGCCCCAGGAGGCCCCTTATCCTCAGCTCGCGCTCGTCTATCTCGATTCTGATTGCCATGACGTCGAGGAGCAGGATTGCAACCCCCACCGTGGTCGCGAGCATTATTTCAAAGCCTTCTTCAGCTTGATACGTTGCATAAAGGCCTGCGAGCATTGAGATTATAGGAACAAGCAGAACGACCTGCAGAATCCTGCTCGTCAGGGTCTCCTCGTAGAGCGCCATGTTCTCACCGGGGGAACTTCTCGGTTAGAGCTTTAAAGATTGACTTCCAAACCCCTCCGGTGATGGCATGGTAAGGGTAATGCCCGTTGACAGGTTGAGCGACGAGGAGATTACAGGGATCCTGACGAAGTACAGAAAGATCGCCCTCGTCGGAGCGTCGCCGAAGCCCGAACGCGATTCCAACGATGTGATGCGCTATCTCCTTGAACACGGCTACGAGGTCTACCCCGTGAACCCGCGTTATTCAGAAGTTCTCGGAAGGAAGTGCTATCCGAGCGTTCTGGATATTCCCGATGACGTCGAGATAGTCGACCTCTTCGTAAGGCCCGAGTTCACGATGGACTACGTCGAGCAGGCGATAAAGAAGGGCGCAAAGGTCGTCTGGTTCCAGTTCAACACGTACAACCGGGAAGCGTTCAAAAAGGCCAAGGAAGCGGGCCTAACTGCAGTTGCCCATCGCTGCATAAAGCAGGAGCATGCGAGGTTGATTGGCTAACCCCTGTACCTCAGCACGTGGATGTCCCTGACCAGCTTGTGCCTCTCCTCGTGGTCGGTGTACCTTCCAACGACCTCGAAGCCGAGCTTGCCCAGCCACTTCCGTTCCTTTCTGTATATTCCCCCGCCGCTCAGCCTGTAGGCCGGGAAGACGAAGACAACCCGTCCGTTCCTTTTGAGAACGTCGCCAAAGCTCTCAAAGACCGGGTAGTAGAGCCTGTCCAGCTCGTTGGCGAGCCTTATCGCCTCTCCCCTGCTCGGGTTCCTTTTGAGTGGCTTTCCGAGGTAGGGTTCTGTAACTACCGCGTCGAACCTCTGGCGGAAACAGCGCTTCAGCTTTCTCGCGTCGCAGACCTCAAGGTGTGCCGAGTTCTTCAGGCGGAACTCCTTTCTGAGCCATGCGAGGTTCTTCTTGGCGTCCCGTATTCTCTCCGGGTCGCGATCGCTTCCGTAAGATGAGAGCCCTTGGAGGACGAACTCCTGAACCACCGTCCCTATGCCGCAGAAGGGGTCGAGGAAGTTGCCCTTCCTGACCTCGGTCAGGTTCACCATTATCCTCGCGAGCCTTGGCGGAATTGAAAGTATCGGCCTCTGAACCGGCCTCTCCACATCGAGCTTCTTCAGCTCGAACGGGTCGGTAACCTTCACCGTCTCGCCGACCCAGAAGCTCCCGTCGTCTCTAAAGATGAAGACGAAGTCCTTCGTTTCGGGGAAGCCCTTGAGGATGAGCTCGGCGGGCATGGCGTAAACCTTCGCCGGCTTGAAGAACTTTGAAGGCCCCTCCGCCCTAAACTCTTTCTTTACCGCGCTCCCCAGCTTCCGCCAGAGTCTCCAGTCGTTCTTCCCGTAGAGGCTGACGGTGAAGAGCCTCGCGTATTCGAGGTCGCCTATGGCATCCTCGCCCTCGCCGATTATTCTCACAAGCTTCAGAGAGCCGCCGAGCCGGTTGAAGTATCTTTCCACTTCGCTTGATGAATCAAATAACAACCAGTAACGACTGGATTCCAAGGTTCTAACCTTGAGGTCGAATCTCCTGGCGAATGAGTGAAATTCTGACCTGCTGAGAGCTGGATTTTTACCAAATATGACAGCGTACATGCTTAAACATTGAAAGGAGCTTTTAAAAACGTTCCTAAGGGTTAACTTAATAAGCTGAAATGCGTTATACTATACGGGGATACCCCGGTAATTCTCACAACATCCGGGGAGGCGTGTTGCGTGCTAATCAATGAAGTGCTCGCGTCTGTTGATGTTATTGCAGATCCCTATGTAAAGTCTGCAACATATGCTAAAATAGGTGAGAAACTGGCCAAGGCAAAACACGGCTCTTACAAGGAAGCGTTTCTTCGTGCCGTTGAGACGGCAAGGGAAATAGACGACCCGGTGACGATGTTCAGAGCACTGCTTTCCGTTGGATATTCAATGGGCCGTGCTGGACTCAAGTCCTCCAAGAGAATATACATGACCGTCCTCGATGAATCTAAGGTGCTTCCTCATACCCAGCGGGACTCGCTGATGAGCAGCGCCGCTGGTTACATGCTGGCGCTGGGTGAGGTTGGTGAGGCCATTGCCTACTCCATTGAGATAAAAAATCCCAAGTTGAGAAACGAGGTTCTCCTCGAGATCATGCGTTTCAACACCCGAATGATTGGGAATGAAAGGCTTAAGGCCGCGTACCGTCTTAGAAAGAGCAAACTCATACTGGAATACCTGGATTCAGAGCCCGAGAGATCTGAAGGGGTCCGCGAGCTTGTACGGGCATATCTGTACCTCGAAGCTTACGAAAACGCAGTGTCGCTCCTAAGGGATATCTCCAGAAAAGAAATCGCGCTCCAGACCTTTAAGGAGGTTGTTTTTTATCTGAAGGAAAACGAGGTTCTGGGGCATTACATAGATTCCATCGAGGCCGTTGCTCATGAACTCATTGAAAAGTTCGGAGACGAATTCAGGGTGGAACTTGCCCTCGCCTTGGCGTTGGTTGGGGAGGGCCTAACGGCCGTCAAAATGGTGAGAGAGCTCAAGCAACCTGAGTCTGTCCTCGTGAGGATAGCGCTGGAGCTTCTTGGACGGGACAACAACGTTTTACCAGCGTTTCTAGGTGCTTTGAATGAGACCGAAGCCGCCATTGTCGGTAAGGAGGTCATGAACGCAGTGCTCTCCAATCCCAAGAAGGGCCTCCAAAAGATAGTCGAGGCAGTGGGAAAGAGCACCTCCAGCGAGGAGGTGTGGGCCAAGATAGCCAGGTATTACGTTTTGATCGGTGACGTCGAAAGCGCTATGAAAATTGGCCTCTTATTGAGGGAGGAAGAACTTCGCTCCCTCGTCATGGCCGACGTTGCCCATCACCTGGTCAAGAGGGGGGAGGTCGAGAGGGCCATCGACGCCGCGCTTGAGGTCCGGAACCCTAGGTTCTCCTCGATACTCGTCTCCGAGATACTCATCAAGGCCCTGGAGCAGGAACTTCCGGGGAGGGTCAAGTCATGGAACGGCTCAAGGCACTGATAGGAAAAAAAGAGGACAGGGTTGACTTTGTCAGCTACCTCATAACAATCCTCCTGACCAACAAGGAGCTTTACTCCGACGAGATACTGTTCAGGGACGCCGTCGAGGAGATATACTCAACCCTGCGCTCGGAGGTCGTGGACAACGGCAGAAAAGACCTCGTCGAGGCCTATGAGAAGGCGGTCCTTCTGAGGGCGGTTGTCTCCGGTTCCATCGAGTCCCCCGATAAGCTTTTACTCGAAATAAAGAAAGGACTAACCCGGTGGGAGTGATGCTGTTCGAGGTCAAGGTTCCAACCGAGGAGAAGTTCCAGGTTGTGGACATAACCGATGAGATTCAGCACCTCGTGTGGAAGAGCGACGTGACCAGCGGCATCGCGGTGGTTTTCACGACCCACACCACGACAGGACTGATTATAAACGAGAACGAGAGTGGCCTCATCGCAGACATCAAGGCCAAAATGAAAGAGCTGGTTCCAAAAGGTGCCGGATACGCCCATGACCACATAGACTCAAACGCCCACTCGCACCTGAGGGCGACCCTCTTTCTTAACCCGGAAGTGGTGGTTCCGATAGAGAATGGTGAACTGCTCCTTGGAACCTGGCAGAGAATCCTCTTCATCGAGCTGGACGGTCCGAGGCACAGGAAGGTACTGGTGAAGATATGCAAGTGCTGATCACACGTACTGGGCGTAGTACGCCAGCCTCTCGAGCAGGTCGTTGAAGCCCTCGTAGGTGACCAGGGACAGCGGTATCGCCTCCTGCTCAAGGCGCTTTTTTATCGTTTCCCTGACTTCCTCGACCCGCTCCCTCGGCACGAGGTCTATCTTGTTGATGACGACGATTATCGGCTTCTCGTAGCGGAACTTGAGCAGGTGGTGGAGCTTTTCCATGCCCCGATGCAGGCCGACGGTGGCGTCGACCATGTGGATGACGATGTCAGAGGATACTATCTCGTTGATTATCTCCCGGAACTTCTCCTCGCTCAGGACCTTCCCCCTTAGCTCCCTCCGGGGGTCGAAGAGGCCGGCGGTGTCTATGAGCACGAACTCGTCGGCTCCTCCGAGTGGGTTCTTCATGCTCTTCGGTATCTTGAGCTTTCCGAAGCGCCGCCTGATGGTTCCCTTGGTCGTTCCAGGGAGGTTCTCCACCTCCGAAATTTTACCTCCGATCAGGGCGTTCATGAGCGTTGACTTGCCGGCGTTCTCGGCACCGATAATCGCAACCTTTATCATACCCTCACCCCACTGATATTTGCAAGGCTGGCCTATAAAGGTGATGAGTATGCCCAAGCGGGTTAAACTCGGTCATCATTACTATTACATCGTTACGGTTGATGAGCTGAATTCCGGCGGTTTTCGCGGTAAGAACGTTGTCATCGAGGGCACCATCGAGGACAAACCCCTGGTCGAGTTCCTGCCCATGGAGTTACCTGGTTACAGGACGACCTTTAAAGTTTCCGGCCTCAGGGTGGAGTTCTCGGGAAGCCCATGCCTCGGAAAGGGCGAATGGGTGAAGGTCTACGGCAGGTTCCTGGGCGACTGCATAATGGCGAGCGCCATCGAAACGGAAAAGGCCGTTTTCACAACGGAGGAATGAAAAATGCCGCTCTTGGACCTCCTTCTTGAAGCGGGCAATCTGAAGAGACTGCCGAGAA
Source organism: Thermococcus sp. JdF3 (assembly GCF_012027495.1). Lineage (NCBI taxonomy): Archaea > Methanobacteriati > Methanobacteriota > Thermococci > Thermococcales > Thermococcaceae > Thermococcus > Thermococcus sp. JdF3. Next base: position 173,738 of record NZ_SNUK01000006.1, read on the forward strand.
CCGGCTGGCTCCTCAGGGGAGTTCCAAACCCTGAAAGCATAGCCGACCACAGCTACCGCGTTGCCCTCATCACTCTCTTCCTGGCGGACGAGCTTAGGGAAAAGGGCATTGAGATAGACGTCGAGCGGGCCCTGAAAATAGCGCTCATCCACGACCTGGCCGAGGCGAGGGTAACGGACATCCCGCTGAGCGCCCAGTACTACCTCGACAAAGGTAAGGCCGAGAAAAAGGCAGCCATGGAGCTTTTCATCAAAACATCAAACCCGAGGGAGTACTTCAGGCTCTGGCGCGAGTACGAGGAGGGGCTGAGCAGGGAGGGAAGGCTCGTCAAGTTTGCGGACAAGCTGGAGATGCTGATCCAGGCCTGTGAGTACGAGAGGGCCGGCTTCGCCGACCTCGATGAGTTCTGGAGCGCGCTGGATTCCCTCCGGGAAAGCGAGTTTTACAAGCATTTCAGGGAGCTGGTCGAGGGGCTGGCGGAGAGGAGAAAGGGCAGATAGCCGGGGTTTGATGACTGTTTAAGCCCCGTCAAGTTCTTCTTCGAAATCTTCAAGGTCCCAGAGGAGGTAACCGTTCTCTCTCAGTTCCCCCTTGTTCTCAACCGCCTTTGCCACCAGCCCGTAGATCTTCCCCCACCCTTCAAGACCCACCAGCTCAGCCTTCCGCTCCAGGTCTTTGAGAACTCCGCGCGCCTCTTTCTCCTTCAGGCTTTTCCACTTCACCTCCACAAACAAAGCTTTTTTCTCCCGCTCGTTCAGGGCGAGCAAATCAACCTCCTCTCCCCTGTGCCACCAGCGGCCAATCTTGGTGAACCTGAACGGTAGCTTTCCTGCCCTGTTGAGCTCGATTAAAAACTGCCTCCCCACCTCTTCAAAGGCGGAGCCGAGGTAGCAGTTGAAGCCGGTGTTGAAGTCCTCAAGCGCCCCCTCCGGAAATCCGCTATCGATCTCCTCGAAGTGCGGGGCCACGAAGCGGAACCAGAAGGCGAAGTAGAGATCCCTGAAGCGATAGACCCCGCGTTTCGCCCCCCTCCCAACCGGCAGCTCGCGCTTCAGGATACCGATGTCCTCAAGGATCCTGAGGTACCTGGCGGTGTTCTTCGGCTCGATGAAGGAGTACTGGGCGATCTCATTGACCCTCGTCTTTCCCCGCGCCACAGCCTCAAGCACCGTGTAGTAGGTCTCCGGCTCCCTCAGCTCCTCCTCAAGCAGCGCCTTGGCCTCGCGGAAGAGGAAGGCGTTTGGGTCAAAGAAGTTCCCCCTTATCTCATCCTCGACGTCCTTTCCGCTGAAGAGCTCAAGGTACCTGGGGACGCCGGAGGTCACGGCGTAGAGCTTCACGGCATCCTCGGGGCTTGGGCGTGGGAACCACTCGAAGAGGTGCCTGAACCCCAGGGGCTGGAGGCTCAGCGTCGCGTCGCTCCTGCCGTAGAGCGGGCTCGAGTAGTCGAAGAAGCTTCTCTTGAGCAGGCCGACCGAGGAGGCCGAGAGTATGAGCATCACGTCGTTCCCGCCGAGAACCTCATCGACCACGCTCTGGAACTCAGCCTCCACCTCCGAGTACCTGAGGAGGTAGGAGAACTCGTCGAGGAAGACCACGAGCCTTCCCTTTCCCTGGGAGGCTATGAAGCGGAAGGCGTCCGTGAAGGTCCGGAAGTTTGGAACCGGGATACCGAAGTACCGCCCGATCTCCCCGTTGAGCTTGGCGAGGTTGTACTCCCAGACCCGCTTCTCAAACTGCACCGCGATGGCCTCTTTGTCCTTCAAGAACTCCCTGACGAGCCTGCTCTTCCCGATTCTCCTCCTCCCGGTGACGAGGACGAGGGTGAAGCCTTCCCGCCGGTAAAGCCTCTCGAGGGTCCTGAGCTCCTCCTCCCTGTCCACAAATTTTCGACTTCTCATAATATAATCGTGAATCGAAAAGTATAAAAGGGTTTCGCGCCCCAGCCCCCCGGGGTTCTGGAAAACACTTCCATTTACGTTAATGTTTTTGTTTGCTCAAAACGTTTAAATACACGCTTCTGCCCATTCCATTGGTGGTTTCAATGAGGTGGAAAGGCATTGCTATGATTGCGCTTCTCGTGCTCTCCGTTATCGCGGCGGGCTGCATAAACGGCTCTGAGAACTCAGGGCTCAAAGAGGCAACCCTCGTGGTATTTCACGCAGGTTCGCTGAGCATACCCTTCCAGCAGCTGGAGGAGGAGTTCGCGGCCTACGCCGAAAAGAACCTCGGTTACAGGGTGACCTTCCAGGACGAGGCCAGCGGTAGCGTCGCGGCGGTGAGGAAGGTCACCGACCTGGGCAAGAAGGCCGACGTGGTCGGCGTTGCTGACTACACCCTCATTCCCCAGCTCATGGTTCCCAACTACACCGACTTCTACGTGCTCTTCGCCACCAACGAGATTGTCATAGCCTTCACTGACCACAGCAGGTACGCGGACGAGATGAAGGCCCACCCGGAGAAGTGGTACGAGATACTGGCGAGGGACGATGTTTCCTTCGGCTTCTCGGACCCGAACCAGGACCCCTGCGGCTACCGCTCCGTCATGGTCATGAAGCTGGCCGATTACTACTACGACAAACCGATATTCGAGACCCTGGTCGAGAGGAACACGAACATATACTTCAACGGAAGCATGGTGGTCGCCCCCAAGGAGATTCAGGTGAAGGGCGACAGGGTCGTCATCAGGCCAAAGGAGACCGATTTAACGGCCCTCGTCGAGAGCGGAAGCCTCGACTACTTCTTCATCTACAAGAGCGTGGCCGAACAGCACAACCTCAGCTACATAACCCTTCCGGACGAGATAAACCTCAAGGACTTCAACAAGGCCGACTTCTACGGGAAGGTCAGCATCTACATCGGTTCTACCGGCAAGGTCATCAAGGCCAAGCCCATAGTCTACGGCGTGACCGTCCCGAAGGACGCGCCCAACAGGGAGCTCGCCCTTGAGTTCCTCAAATACCTCCTCGGCGAGAACGGGAAGAGAATCTTCCAGGAGAACCACCAGGACTTCATCTGGCCGCCGGTTGCCTTCGGCAGCGTCCCGGACGAGATAAAGTCCTTCGTCAAGGTGGAGGGGTGAGGTTTTTATCTCCTCCCCTCAAATTTTAGGGGATGGCCATGAAACGGGACTACACCCTCTACTTCTTCGCCGCGCTGGGGAGCTTCCTCGTCGTCTACATAGCCCTCCCGCTGGTCGTCATACTGGTCAAGCAGGCCGCTGACCTGGAGATGCTCGTCAAGACCCTCCACGACTCCTACGTAATCGAGGCCCTCAGGAACTCCCTTATAACGGCGACCGCCACCGCGCTGATAGCCCTCCTTTTTGGCGTTCCCTTGGGTTATGTGCTGGCCAGAAAGGAGTTCCCTGGAAAGAGCCTCGTGCAGGCCATAGTGGACGTCCCGATAGTTATCCCTCACTCCGTTGTGGGAATAATGCTCCTCGTTACCTTCTCAAGCGCCATCCTCGACAGCTACACGGGCATAATAGCGGCCATGCTCTTCGTCTCGGCACCGTTCGCGATAAACGCCGCAAGGGATGGCTTTCTGGCCGTGGATGAGGGGCTGGAACATGTTGCCAGGACCCTGGGTGCCTCCCGCTTAAGGGCGTTCTTCTCCGTGGCGCTCCCGATGGCTTTCCCGGCCATAGCGAGCGGTGCGATAATGACGTGGGCGAGGGCGATAAGCGAGGTCGGCGCGATACTCATCGTTGCGTACTACCCAAAGACAGCTCAGGTTCTCGTCATGGAGTACTTCAACAACTACGGCCTGAGGTCCTCGAGACCGATTTCCGTTATCCTCATAGTGATGAGCCTTACAATCTTCATAATCCTGCGCTGGCTGGTGGGGAGGAAGAATGCTTGAGGTGAAATCCGTCTCCAAGGACTGGAAGGAGTTCCGGCTGAGGGAGATAAGCTTTGACGTGAGCGAGGGGGAGCACTTCATAATCCTCGGCCCGAGCGGAGCAGGGAAGACGGTGCTCCTTGAGATAATAGCGGGCATAATCGAGCCCGACGCCGGGAGGGTCCTCCTCAACGGTGAGGACATAACCCACTGGCCACCGGAGAGGCGCGGTCTTACATACATCCCCCAGAACTACGCCCTCTTCCCCCATATGAGCGTCTTCGATAACATAGCCTTCGGGCTCAGGCTCCGGAGGGTTCCGAGGGCGGAAATCGAGAGGAAAGTTAAGGAAATAGCCGAGGTTCTGGGCATAGCCCACCTTCTCCACAGAAAGCCAAAAACCCTGAGCGGCGGAGAGAGCCAGCGCGTGGCCATAGCCAGGGCCCTCGTTGTGGAGCCCGAGCTTCTTCTCATGGACGAGCCCTTCGCGAACCTCGACGTCCAGACCCGCTCGAAGCTTCTGGGCGAGATGAAGCGCTGGAGACGGGAGCTCGGCTTCACCGCGTTGCACGTTACCCACTCCTTCGAGGAAGCGGTGAGCTTGGGCGACAGGGTGGGCGTTATGCTCAACGGGAGGCTCGTCCAGGTCGGCCCGGTCAGGGAGGTCTTCTCAAGGCCGGCGAGCGAGGAAGTCGCGCGGTTCCTCGGCTTCGAGAACATAATCGAGGGAACCGCGGAGGGGAGGGTTCTGAGGAGCAACGGCGTCGAGATAGAGCTTCCGGCGGAGGCGAGGGGAAGGGTTCGCGTTGGTCTAAGGCCGGAAGACATAATCCTCTCCCTGGGACCCATTAGAACATCCGCGAGGAACGAGTTCAAAGCCCTGGTTGAGTCGGTTGAAGAGCTCGGTCCGCTCGTCAGGGTTCATCTGAGAATCGGCGGCCTGCATCTGAGGGCGTTCATAACCCGCTCCTCGATGCTGGAGATGGGAATAACGAAGGGACGGGAGGTCTACGTCAGCTTCAAGGCGAGCGCCCTTCACGTCTTCTGAGGCCCTCCGTCCTCAGCTTGTCCTTTATCTCCACGGGCAGGTTCTCGTATATCTCCTCCAGGGCGCTGATCAGCTCCACCAGCTCTTTGGCGGTCAGCACCTCCGTCTTCGGTCCCAGCTCAAGAACCAGCGCCTCGTACTCCTCGGGCGAAACCTCCTCCAGCTCGCCCAGATGCTCGCTCTTCCGGGGTATCAGGTTGACCTCCCCCACCTGCCTCGATGCGGGTACCTCAAGCTCCTCCTCCGGAATCGGGGTCTCCTTCGGGCAGTCCAGTCTCTCCACGAGTATCTTTATGTCCACGACCGGCGTTCCGTTGTGGGCGTCTATCCAGTCGATGTAGAGCCTGTTCCCCTCGATACGGTTTATTCTAACGGCGTAGATGGCCAGGGGGTTGGGTCTGACCGGTGAGCGTGTTGCAAAGACTCCCCTGAGGGGGTTCTCAGGATTGTTGTACGGGTGAACCTTCAGGACGCTCCTCCTCCCCGGGGTGTCGCTGGCGTGAAACCAGAGGATCAGCTTTATCCAGTCCCCCTCGTTGAGGCCGTGGACGGCATCGCTGAACTTTGGGAGGATTTCTATGAAAGTCTCTCCGTTCTTCCTCACGTAGCCGACGGGAACGAGTTTGAAGGGCTCGAAGTTCATCTCCATCACCAGTATAAAGAAAAGGGACTCAGGTACCGTGCTCCCAGCTCTCCAGGTATCTTCTCTGCTCCTCGGTGAGCTCCTCGATTTTTATCCCCATCGAGGCCAGCTTAATCCTCGCCACCATCTCGTCTATCTCCCTCGGGAGCACGTAGACCTTTGGCTCAAGCTTCTCGTGGTTGTTCAGTATGTATTCAGCCGCCTTCGCCTGCAGGGCGAAGCTCATGTCCATAATCTCGGCCGGGTGGCCGTCCGCCGCGGCGAGATTTACGAGCCTGCCCTCGGCGAGGAGGTAGAGCCTCCTTCCATCGGCCAGCTTGTACTCGGTTATGTTGGGCCTCGGCTCGCTTATATCGACCGCCAGCTCCTCGAGGTCCGGTTTGCTTATCTCCACGTCGAAGTGGCCGGCGTTGGCCATTATCACGCCGTCCTTCATGACCTCGAAGTGCTCCTTCCTTATGCAGTTGATGTCGCCCGTGGAGGTGACGAAGATGTCGCCCACCTTCGCCGCCTCCTTCATGTCCATGACGAGGAAGCCGTCCATCCTCGCCTCCAGCGCTCTAATCGGGTCAACCTCCACGACTATCACCGTCGCGCCGAGGCCCCTCGCCCTCATTGCTATACCCCTGCCGCACCAGCCGTAGCCGACAACGACGACGTTCTTGCCCGCTATCAGCAGGTTGGTGGTTCTCAGGATTCCGTCCCACGTTGACTGGCCGGTGCCGTACCTGTTGTCGAATAGGTACTTGGTGTAGGAGTCGTTCACCGCTATGATCGGGAACCTCAGAACGCCGTCCTTCTCCATGGCGCGGAGCCTTATGACGCCCGTTGTCGTTTCCTCGCTCGCCCCCCAGAGCTCGTCTATCAGCTCAGTTCTCTCCTTCAGCACCGTCGAGACCATGTCGGCGCCGTCGTCTATGATGATGTTCGGCTTTATGTCGAGCGCCTTGTGCATGAACTCGTAGTACTGCTCCCTGTCCTCCCCGCGGATCGCGTAGACCCTGACTCCTGCCTTGGCGAGGGCGGCGACAACGTCGTCTTGGGTTGAGAGCGGGTTGCTGGCCGCCGCCGAGACCTCTGCACCGGCCGCCTTAAGCGTGAGGAGCAGGAAGGCGGTCTTCATCTCAAGGTGCAGCGTCGTCGCAATCCTGACTCCCTCGAAGGGCTTTTTCTCCTCGAATTCCTTTCTTATTGCCTGGAGAACCGGCATGAACCTGGAGACCCAGTCTATCTTTTTCTCGCCGCTGGGGGCCAGGTTGATGTCCTTAACGCAGTAATCCCTCGTGCAGTTCATCCTCATCACCGGTGAACCTTTAGGGCCATACCTTAAAACACTTGGGCTACCATTTTTGTGTATTCAATTTCATATTTAAAGTGGTTCATTCAATCTCCGGAAAGGTTTTTAGGTTGATGGCGCTATAACTGTTGGTGTTCCCATGATACTCGACCTCTCTGCCCCTATCTCGGAAAACACCCCGGTTTACCCGGACGACCCGCCCGTGAGTGTCAGGCTCTGGGCCGTCATCGACAGGGACGGCTACTACATGAACGTTCTGAAGATGGGGGAGCATTCCGGCACCCACGTTGATGCGCCGGCGCACTTCGTGCCCGGGGGAAGGACCATCGATGAGATGCCGCTTGAGAAGTTCATCGGTGAGGGCATCGTTCTGGATGTCAGGGATGGGGAGGGGCCTATAAGGCTCGACGAGATTCCGGATGGAGGCTACTTTGGAAGGATAGTGCTTTTCCTGACGGGTGGGCGGGAGCTCTCTCCGGAGGTGGCGCTGTTTCTTGTGGCTGAGGGCGTTAGGGCCGTTGGCACCGACTCCATGAGCATCGGGGACGACGCCGTCCACAGAATACTCCTCAGCGAGGAGGTGCCGGTGTTCGAGAACCTGACCAACCTGGAGGCCCTCGTAGGAAAAGACTTCACGTTCGTGGCGTTTCCCCTCAAAATCGAGGGCGGTTCGGGAAGCCCCGTCAGGGCAGTGGCCTTTGTGGAGTGAAATGCGCACTTGTTTTGTTTGATGCGGCTTTGTTGCTCCCTTATTCGCCTGTTCATGCTGCTTTAATCCCGATTAAACAGAGTTAAACGTTGTGAAACCTTTGTTAACAGTTAAAAGATAAAACTCTGCTCTCAAGACTTTTTTCTAAACAATCGCCAATGTACGTGGACGATTTCCTGAAAAAAGCTTAAATATGCCTTTTTTCATATGGAGGTATGAGGTGAAGAGCATGATGGGCAAGAAAGTGGTGGCGGTTCTGTTCGGGCTGCTGATGTTGGCGATGCCGTTCACGATCAGCAGCGTCAGTGCCGAGACGAGCGTGACCGTCATACTCGTGAGCGACAACGCGGCCGACAAAGCAATCGCCGAGTACCTGTCCAACGAAACGGGTGCGGTGATAGTCACGACAACGTGGGGCGTCTACGATCCGAACGTTACGGCAGAGATTATGAGCTACGCTCCGGACGAGGTGATAATAATCGGTGGTCCTGACGCCGTGGTCGATGAATACGTCGCGGACTTGGAGGAACTCAACATCACCGTCGAACGCTGGGGTGGCCAGAACAGGTACGAGACCAACCTCATGGTCATGGGGCGGGCCAAAGTTAAATTCAAGCTCGAGTTCAATAACAGCGTTTTCGTCGCTGGAAACGACACCCTGGCCATTCAGAACGCCCTTCGGCTCGCGGTTCAGAACGGGGCAGTGATGGTCTACGTTAACAAGAGCACCAACGTCACAAAGCTCATGGAGAAGTTTGGGGTAGAGGACGCGGTCATGGTCAAGACGCAGGCATCTGAGAGGGTCATGGAACACGTTAGGGCGCAGCTCCACGGGTGCAACTGTACCGCCATGGAGGTTCAGGCCAACGTCACCAGGGAGACGGTTCTCCAGCTGATGGTTCAGGTTCAGGAGAGGCTCAAAACTATCGAGAAGATGGCAAACGAAACCAACTCAACCGCACTCATGGAGCAGGTTAGGGTCATGGAGATGACGATGGAGAAGGCCAACGGGGCACTTCAGGCCGGAAACTACACCGGGGCGTACCAGATGGTGCTTGAGCTCCAGGTTCGGACGGAGTTCAGCCTCAAAGCGGCGAACGGCGGGATGAGGATGGCGATAAAGAACGGTGAAAAGGCTGCCCTTGAGCGTGAGATGGAGAAGCTTGAGGCGCAGATAAGCGTCATGGAGAAGGCGGGAATAGACGTTAGCGCCATCAACGCGCTGATGGAGCAGCTCAAGGTTGCGATTCAGAACGGCCAGTACGACGAGGCCCGGGGGCTCGTAAACCAGATAACGGCCATGATAAAGGAAGCCTATCAGAAAGGGAGGCAGGACATTAAGAACAGCGCCCAAAAAACCCACGGAATGGGCTCATCTCGGCCGTGAACAAGTTAACACACGTTGGGCACCACCAACCCCTGTATGGGCGATAAAATCAGCGGCTTGAATCAGCTTCTTTTTGCCGCTCCCTTCTCCTTTTCTTCTGCTCCCTGATGTACGGATACCTCGTTATGTGGCCGCAGTTGAGGCACTTGATGACAACGTGGCCGTTCCGGAGCCTCACCCTGGCGTTGACGCCCGGGACGAGGAATGTGTGACAGCTCTTGCAGTAGCGGCGCTTCCACTTTTTGGGCATCCTTATCCTGGCCTTCTGCTGAACCGCGAGGGCTATCTCCACGTAGCGGTTGGCCAGCTCGGGCTCGTAGGGGAAGACCCTCTCCGCGAGGGTGAAGAGGGTCTCAATCCTCCCGCGGGCAATTCTGCGCTTTTCCCTCTGCTCCCTCTGGCGGATGAACTTTTTCTTGCTCATGGTATCACCGTATCAGTATCAGCTTTCCCGGAAACGGCTCGTAAATGTAGCCGGTGGCTATAAACTTTTCAATCAGGTTGAGGGCGTCCCGCTCGTTAAAGCCGTTCTTCAGCATCTCCCTCAGGAACTCCTCCCTGGTAACTTCTCCGAAGGGGCTTGTGGAGGCGAGGTCGTGGAATATCTGGAGGGCCTTCTGGGCACGGACATCGTAGGGGATGTAGCGCTCGTACTCCTTTTCGAGCTTCATTATGACCTCGGGCCGCTTTTTAATGAGCTCGCCAAAAGACACGCTCCACTCGTTCAGTATCGTATCGTCGATCTCTCTGACGTCTTTAACCGCCCTGTCAGTCACTTTCCCGTAGAACCGGGTGATAGCTCCAAAGAGCCTGCTGTCAAGATAGAACCTCATCCCCAGGTGGAGCACGCCGCTGGGGGTTGTCAGCTTCTCAAACGTTTCGCTGTACTCTTTCCTGCCCCATCTCCTCCATTTCAGATGCTCGTCCCTCAGTCTGCTCAGTTCCTCGTGGCTCATTGAGAGATAGCGTTCCCTGTTGATGAAAATGGTCACGAGCAGATTGGGAATCAGCTGTCGGAATTCCCGGTTCTCCTCGAAGTATGGCTTCTCATCCCACGGCATGAGCACGAAAGGGGTTTCGGAGATTCTGGCCAGAGGGTCTGTTGGATTTGCCTCAACATCCCGGGGCAGCAGACCGATCGCCCGTTTGTTTAATATGGGTCCCTTGCTCCATTTTGGTATCCCTGTTAGTCCCTTTCTTGAGGAGGGCGTGTAGTACCTCATGTCAGTTCCGTTGGGGTTGCCGGTCCTGAAATCGATGTCCAGTACCGGGTCGGTTATCTCAATGGCAGTCTCTTTCCGGAGGCGAACTTCCCACGGCAGACTTGATTGGAAATACTTAAGGGCTTTCCAGAGGGCGAGGAGCCCCATATTTTCCCGGTACTTGTAGACGGTGTACTCAAAACCCTCGCCCCATTGGGGGGCCTCACTTCCCCAGAGGATATACGGGACGCCGTAGAGTGAATATATGAGGGCCTTCATCATGTCCTTGCGGACGTAGATGGTCCTTCTGAATAGGTCAACCACCTCGCGCCTGCTCAGCGCGAACTCCCGGTAGTCCTTCCAGTACTCCGAGTAGTTCCTTCCTTCGATTGAAGTGGCGTGAACCATCCTCAGGTTTCCCCAGCGGTACGCGTCCGCCGTTCCCCTCACCGCCACGTGGCTTCCGGGTCTGACGTCCCCGCTGACCCTTGTGCCTTCCGTTGCCCGTATCACCAGGTACGTCCTGAACTCCTCCCTCCCGAGCCCCGCCAGCTCCGAGGGGGAGAGGGGGGACAGGAGGTAATATGCGGCGTCCCGTGGGGCGTTGGGGGGCTTTCTGCCCAGCAGAAAACCCGCTATCTCAACATCCTCGCCGTTTTTAAGCCGCTGGATTCTCAACTGAAACTCCCTGAGCCGTCTGCCGGGACTCAGCGGCTCCCGTGCCTTCTCCAGTCTCAGCAGTTCCAGTATCTCCCTCTCCATCGACGGTTCTATTGACCGTAAAGTTTATAAACCCTCCGCGACAGGTATGTATCGGTACGGCGGTCATAGCGGCGGGGTCACACCCGGTCTCGTTTCGACCCCGGAAGTTAAGCCCGCCAGCGATCCCGGGTGTACTGCCCT